>JANNGX010000198.1:0-12342 GCA_031404115.1 Gemmatimonadales bacterium
GGCGCCGAGCTGCAGCGGCCCCTGGCGATCGTGGTGGTCGGTGGCCTGACGCTCTCCACGCTGGTCACGCTGCTCCTGCTCCCGGTCGGGCTTGAAGCGATGGGGGCGCTGAAAAAGCAGGCTTGACCTGATTTCCCACGACCCATCGCCCGAAATTAGAACTCCAGGCTCACGCCCAGCACATTCTTTCCCAGCAGCAGCTTGGCCTCGCGCCGGTGGACGAAGCGGGTCGCGAGGATGCCGACTCCGGCGCCGAATACCACGTCCGACATCCAGTGCCGGTCGTCGTGCATCCGGGCGTAGGCGGTGAGCGTGGCGAGGCTGTAGAACGCCACGTCATCCCAGGTACCGTTAATTTCTCGAGCGAAGGAAGTGGCGAGCGCAAACGCGAGCGTAGTGTGCCCGGAAGGGAAAGAATTGGTCCGATCCTTCAGGTTGAAGGGGTGGAACTTGAACGCGTTGTCGGTGCCAGGACGCTCCCGCCCGACGATGGTCTTGAGGACAATCGCTCCCGCGCCGGCGAGCAAGGTCGACTTGAGCGCCCGTGAGCTTACCCCATAGAGCCCCCGGCTCCCGAACGCCTTGCCCGCTATCGAGAACGCGAGGAGGCTCGGGTACACGTAGATCCCGTTGCCGAATGCGTTGCCCACATCGGAAGCGGCCCGTCCGAAACTGTCGGTCGGATCGCGGATCTTGTTCCTGAGCGTATTGTCGAAGGCCAGGGCTATGCCGGTCAGGGCCAGCACCCCGATGACCTCACCCCTGCGCAGGATCGGCTTGTTGGCGCGGGCGACGGTGGCGGAATCGAATTTCGGTTCCTGGGCCTGTGCCACAAGCGATTGGGCGGCGATCAACGTGCCGAAGGTGAAAGCGGTCAGTCGTATACGCATGCTGTCAGACTCTCCTGTTGTTAGAGGCTTCGACGAAGCTCCTGAAGAGCCGCCGAGTCCGCTCGTCGCGGTCCTCGAAGATTTCCGGATGCCATTGCACGCCCACGAGAAACTGATTGGTGCCTGACTCGATGGCCTCCACCATGCCGTCGGGGGCATGCGCCGACGCATAGAGACCGGGGGCCAGAGTCTTGACCGCCTGGTGGTGCATGCTGTTCACAGGGACCGAGGAGCATTCGAAGGCGGCATGGAGCCGCGAGCCGGGCTCGATGCTCACTTCGTGGGCCAGGTAGTCGCGCGCGTAGCCCTCGTTCGGAAAGCAATCGTGCTTGATGGCGGTGGGCACCTGCGCCTCGATGTCCTGCCAGAGGGTTCCGCCCAGCGCGACGTTGAGCACCTGGCTCCCGCGGCAGAGCCCCAGGATCGGCTTCCGGTCGGCGATGGCCCATTGGGCCAGGGCCAGCTCAACGACGTCGCGGGGCTGGTCGGTCCGGCCCAGCCGCGGATGCGGCGACTCGCCGTAGGCGTAGGGGTGCATGTCGACTCCGCCGGCCAGGAGCACGCCGTCGAGCCGGTCGTAGATCTCGCGCAGAATGTCGTGGTCTTCGACGAACAGCGGAATCATGACCGGCGCGGCGCCGGCCTCGGCCGCGGCCACGAAATACCGCGAGTTCATCACCCAGGAGTGGGGCAGACCCTCCGGGATGTCATCGATGGCCTGGAGCGTCTGGGCCGGGATGCCGATCAGGGGACGACTCATGGCATGACCCCCTCCTCGGTTTCCCGGATCAACTGGTCCACGACCGCGTGGAGGTTGCCGGTCTTCTCGAACGTCGCCAGCTGCCGGTCGGCGCTGGTGCCCTCGGCCAGAATCTTGAAGGCGTATTCCACTTCCTTCCGGCTGCCCAGCTCGTCGAGCACGTCGTCGAGAAACCACTCCAGCATCTCGCGGATCAGCTCGCGCGCCGGCATCTCGCGCTGCTTGCCGAAGTCGATCAGCTTGCCGTCGAGGCCGTAGCGGAGCGCCCGCCACTTGTTTTCCTCGATGAATGCCACCGGGTAGAGCCTGAACGAGAGATTATCGTACCGGAGCTTCCAGAGTTTCGCGATGATGGCCTGGAATATGGCCCCGATGCAAACGGCCTCGTCCACCCGGGTGCAGACATCGCAGATGCGGAACTCGAGGGTCGGATAGCTCCAGCTGGGCCGTACGTCCCACCAGATTTTCGAGGCATTGGGAATGGAGTTGGTGTCCACCATGACGTTGACCACATCCTCGAACTCGCTCCAGGTGCCCAGCGAGCGGGGAATGCCGGTGCGGGGAAAGGACCGGAACACCACGCTGCGGTAGGACTTGAGCCCGGTGCGGCGGCCCATCCAGAACGGCGAGCTGGTGGAGAGCGCCAGCACATGGGGCAGGAAATAGCGCGCCACATTCATCGAGTCGATCAGGAACTCGCGGTCTTCGATACCGATGTGCACGTGAGTGCCGAAAATGAGCAGCGCCTGGGCCAGATCCTGGAGGTCCTCCCGCACGCCCATGTACCGTTCCAGCGGCGTGATTTCCTGGTCCATCCAGGAGGAGAAGGGATGGCTGCCAGCGGCGGCCACCTTGAGCCCCTTCTTGGCGGCCAGGTCCATGACCAGCCGGCGCAGCCGCACCAGCTCGGCGCGGACCTCGGCGGGAGTGCGGCAGACCTTGGTCCCGACCTCGACCATGGACTGGTGCAGCTCGGGCTTGATCTCCCCCATCACCATCGACTCTTCCTTGAGGATCTCCGTGATGTAACTGCGGAGCTCCCGGGTCACGGGGTCGATGATCTGGTACTCTTCCTCGATGCCGATCGTCAAGCTCGGTGGCTTCATCCAGTCCCCGTGTTTGTCATCGCTTCTCCACCACCAAGGTGGGGACGGTACTTCCGCCCCCCGCAGTCACATTGACCAGTGTCGCCGTGGAGACCCGGGTCAGGCAGCCGTCCGCGTAGGCGCCCCCGAACACGAAGGGGGCCGTATCCACAATCCGGCCCGCAAAATCGAGCTGGCCGTCGGCGTAGCTGGGAAAAATCTCCGAGGGAAGCCCGATCCGCTCCTGCACGATGAAGGGGGCGGCCACGGCGTTACGGATTGCCGCAGTCCAGGCCGTCCCGTCGACCTCCCAGCCCAGTACGATGCCGGCGCCGCCGTAGTCGTCGTTGGGCTTGAGCACCAGCCGCTCGCGGTTAGTCTCCATCCAGGGGAGCAGATCCACCGTCTCGCCATGGAAGAGGGTCGTCCGCTCCTCGACCACCCGGGTCCAGGGAATATGCTCGGCGATGATTCGCCGCTCCACCTGGTTGAAGAGACGGGCGTTACGCTCGTCGGAAAGTACGGCCAGCGAGGCCTTCTTGTGGAGCACCTTGCAGCGGAACGGATTCACCATGCAGACGGCGCCGGTCCGCACCGCGCGCACGATGGGGTGCTCGAGCCCGCCCTCCGCGATCAGCTCGTGAATCAGCACCCGCTTGTAGATCAGGTCGATCGGCGTCCCCGCCGCCACCAGCCGCCCGTCGACCAACTCGCAATCGCGCACATCCGCGATGACGCAGCGAACGCCCATCGCCTCGAAGTAGGCCTGATACAGGACGAACTCGCTGTAGGTGGGAACCTCCCTCCAGTCCAGAATGCCGATGACCGGCATCTCGCGGCGGCCCGACCACGTGGCGTAGGCGGAGAGCAGGGCGTGCAGCACGTGAGGCGCGGCAGGCAGCGGGCGAAGCGCGAAACGGGAGAGGAAGGGCCGGGCAGCGGGGATCGCGAGGAACAAATCGGTGAGCGCGTCGTTGTACGCCGAGCCGGCTGGCGTCTCGGCGTTGTACTCGGTAAAGCGGAGCCGCCCGTCTTCCGGATCGAAGAAGGCGTCGAGCCGCGAGACCGGCGAGGCGGGGATCCGGGGCTCTTCGAGCGCCAAGGTCCGCTCCCAGTCCGCCAACCCGAACTGGTCGAGTATCGCGGGATGGGCCAGCGCCGCTCCCAGCGCCTTGTCGAAGGCCTTCAGCAGTACCGCGATTCGGGCGCGAAGCAGGTCGTACTGCTCGATGGTGAGGAACCGGGGCCGCAATACCGTGCAGAGCGGCCGTTCACCGAAGCACAACCCGCGACGACGGAGCTGCTCGGTGAGCCAGCCGGACGACTCAGCCGCGAGCGCGGGGGTGAGCCCGTCGTGCCATGCGACGATGGCGTCCTGCAGGAGGGTCGGAACGCTCATCCCGCGCTCAGCGGCCTTTCGCCGCGCCGGAAACGGCCCTGCGCCGGCCGCCCAGGAACCCTTCCCACGATGGTCTCGGCGAGCCGACCGGCTCTTTGGCCAGCCGGATGGCCATGTCCGCCATTTTGCTCACCACCCACTCGAAATGGGTCGGTGTGAGGGAGTAGATGTCCATGTCCGGCGCGGGGTTCATGAAATCGATGGCATAGGGCACCCCGTCTTTGATGGCCCACTCGATCGAATTCATATCGTAGCCCAGCGCGCGTACCAGGGTCTGGGAATCTTCGACCACACGCTGCATCAGCGCCGGGGGAAGGAAATCCAGCTCGGGGTGATACTTCCGTGCCTTGGGGTCGTACCTGATCGGCCGGATCACCTGCTGCCCGAGGCAGATGCACCGGACGAATTCGTCCCACTCGATGAATTCCTGCACGATCATCGTGAGCAAGCCGGAATGATCGTAACTGTGGAGCAGCTCCTCCATGGTCTTGCAGACATAGACCTCTTTCCATCCGCCGCCGTGGGCGTCCTTCAGGATGCAGGGAAGCCCGATGTAGTCCACGATCGCCTGCCAGTCGAGCGGGAACTCCAGATTGCGGAGTGACTCGGTGTGCACGATCCCGGGGATGTATTCCTTGTTGGGTAATACGACCGTCTTGGGATGGGCCAGGCCCAGCGAATTGGCCAGTGTGGCGCCGAAGAACTTGTCGTCGGCGCTCCACATGAAGGGGTTGTTGACCACCGTCACGCCACGCAGGACCATGTGCTTCAGCACCGTCCGGTAAAACGGCACCTCGTGGGAGATCCGGTCGATGACGACCCGGTACTCGGGGACGGTGTCCATGTGGGGCGCGCCGAGCTTCACGAATTCGGCGGTCACTCCCTCGTTGCGGCGATTCACCTCCTCGATGAACGCCGGCGGGAAGGACCACTCGCGTCCGACGACCAGCCCGATCTTTGTCATGCGTCAAGCTCCTTGCGCCTAGTCATGACCCCCGACATACAAACGAATCATGCGCTCCCAATATGGCCAGTCGTGCGCCCAGCCATCCCACTCGCGCAGCGCGTTTCCGATCTGCTTGCCCCAGAGAATCCCGGAGAACTCCAGGTTGTTGCGGTAGGAGGGATCTTCCTTGCCGATCGCCAGGATGATGTCCTGGCGCCGGAACGCCTCGAGCCGCGCGGGGTCCTGCTCGTGCTGCATGAAATCGAACGGATTGCAGCTGTAGACACTGAGATCGGAATAGCCTTCGGTCATCGACTTCACATCGTACATCCCCGAAAGCCCGACGATCCGGTTGACCCGCTCGGGATGGCGGAACCCGAAGCACGCCGCGTGGTATGCGCCGAAGCTGGCCCCGCACGCGATGACAAACGGGTCGGGGTTGACCGCTTGGGTGAACGGCAGCACCTCGTTAAGCAGGTAATGATCGTATTCGAGGTGGCGCCAGGCTCGGGCGCCGGGATGGAGAGTCTTGTTGTACCAGCTCTCGTCATGGACATGGTCGAGGCAGAACATCTGGATCCACCCGTTTTCCAGATGCTCGGCCAGCACCTTGTGCATGTGGCGGTCGTGCCACTCATGGCAGCTTCCCAGGGTGGTCGGAAACACCAGCATTCGGGCCCCCGCGTGACCGAAGACCTCGACATGCATCTCCCGGCCGAGGGAGGGGCTGACCCAGTTGTGGTGTTCGTGCTTCATCAGCTCCCCTGACTCCCCAGCAGGAACGGCAGTGCGTCGCGGAAACGTCGACCCCAGGCGGTCTCGTCGTGGTCCGCGCCCTTCTCCTCTATGTACGAGAGGTCGGCGCCGAGCCGGTGACCCGACGCGACCAGCAGATCCCGGAGCGCGCGGACGTCCAGCAGCGCCTCCTGGCCCTCCTCGGTTCCGACGTCGAGATGCACCAGGCCCACGGCCAGTCCCGCCATGTCCTCGACGAACTGGAGCACCGCGCCATCCGCGAACCAGAGCGCCGGGCTCTGGATGGAGGCGGCACCGAAGACGTCGGCGTAGCGAAACAGCCCGTACAGGCTGATCAGGCCTCCCAGGGACGAACCGGCAATGACGGTGTGGGAACGCCCGGGACGAGTCCGGAACGACGCGTCGACCAGCGGTTTGACCGTTTCCACGAGGAAGGCCAGGTAGCGATCCCCCCCGCCTCCGCCGTGTATGATATCGCGAAATGGACTGTACTCATAGCGCCGCCGCCGCCCCATATTGGGGATACCGACGAGAATCGGCTGGGGTTCGTCCGGGGAGAGCGCATCCAGCGTTTTGACCAGGCCCCAGTCCCCCGCATAACTGGTGGTGGGGTCGAAAAGGTTCTGGCCATCCTGGAGATAGATCACAGGATGCCTGCCACTTCCCGCCTCGTATCCGGGGGGGAGCCCGACCAGAATGTCGCGGTAGTTTCGAAGCTGGGGACTCAGAATATCGGGATAGACCTTGAGGGCGGCCTGCCCGGGGTTTCCGGTCCCGGTCAG
The DNA here is from genome assembly GCA_031404115.1 of Gemmatimonadales bacterium. Lineage (GTDB taxonomy): Bacteria > Gemmatimonadota > Gemmatimonadetes > Gemmatimonadales > GWC2-71-9 > JABFSM01. The sequence continues at coordinate 6,619 of JANNGX010000198.1, forward strand.
GGGATATTCAGTCCAGACGATCATCGGCCACCGATGGATCTCATGTCTCGAAATGAAACCATGTAATCTACACCGGGCTGGTGTCGGAGCCTGAGTCCGTCGTCACCGAAGGCCTGCAGGCGTAACAAGTTGCCGTGATGATCCCGCGCTGATTGGATACTGAAAATGCCCTGATGCATTGCAGGTAGATTCCAGCTGAGATCGACCCGGGCACCATCGTTCACCCAGAGGAGAGCAGCTATGCGTACGGCCGTTCGCAGTACGGCGCTTGGGCTTGTCGCCATGTTCGCCGCGGGGCCACTCCTGGCTCAGGTGGGTGCCCCCTCAACGAAAAAGGGTGTCTCCTTGACTCCCTATATCGGGGTGAACATCCCGACCGCAGACCTGTTCAGCTATTCGAACGGGACTGCCACACAGGTGACCAAGATAGGGGTGGGCCTGACCTTTGGCGGACGGCTCGGCATTGGGCTGGGGCAGCGACTGGGGATCGAGGGTGACGTGGGCTACTCTCCCGGGTCAGTGGATTTTCCGACGACCGGGGGAGGGAGCGTGGCGTTCAATCAGGACGTCCGGATCCTGACCGGCAGCGGCCGGGTGACGCTCTACTTGATCCCGCGCACCAGCCCGTTCTGGATCGGACTAAGCGGCGGCGTGGGCGCGGTGCGGCACACCTTCAAGCCGGGGAGCACCGGCTCGCCCACTGTGAAGCCGGGCACCAACGTCGGCGCCGTGCTCGGTGCCGCAGCGGGTATTCGAATCGGGCGCCTGCTGGCGATCAGCATCGGCGCCGAAGACTATCTCTACAACGCGTCGTTCGACGTGAATAATGTGAAGACGGCGGAGCGGAAGCAGCACGACATCCGTATCACCGGCGGCATCCGGGTCCCGTTCCTGGGGTTTTAGCTTGCGGACAACGAAACAGAAACGACCCGGGCTCTCGCCCGGGTCGTTTCTGTTTTCCCTAGCCTCCTAGCGTCTTAGCCTCCTAGCCTCTTAGCCTCCTAGCCTCTTCAATAACTCCAGCTCGCCTTCACATAGGCAAACCGGCCGTTGAACCCGAACGGCGAGATGCCGTTGTACTGGAAAATGCCGAAGTTCGAGTTGCCGCCGACGGTGGGGCTGCCCACGCTGTTACGGTCCGGATAGACGTCCCAGATGTTGTCGGCGCCGAGCATGAGCGTGAGCTGTCTGTTGTGGGCGTAGCTCACGCTCAAATCCGAGATCCACTTGGCGCGGAAAGTCTGATCCAGCGATCCATCGGTCGGCGTGCCGAAGCTGGTCACCTCGCCGAACCGCTGGGTCCGGTAGTTGAACACCCAATCCTTCCAGGTCAGGATGCCCGAAAGGTTGAAGTTGTCCTTGGGCTGGCCCTTCTCGATCCGGGCCCGTTCCACCCGGTCAAAGAGGGTCTCCGAGAATCCCGCCAGCACGCCGGGGGTGGGCTGAACGCTGGTGACTTCGTTCTTGTTGCGGTTGAATCCGGCGGTGAACCGGAGGGACCCGCTGGCGCCGACCGTAAAGCCGTAGCCGGCGACGAGGTCCACGCCCGCGGTCCGGGTGCTGATCGCATTGGTGAAGAACCGCGCGCCACCCACTCCAATGAAGCCCTGCTGTTGCAGGAACGCCACCACCGCCGCCTGGTTGAAGGTGCCGGAGAGTACGATCCGGTCGTCGATCGTAATCTTGTAGTAGTCCGCCGTGACCGAGAGCCCCTTTACCGGATAGAACGCGATGCCGGCGCTGGTATTCTTGGACTTTTCCGGTTTGAGCGGAGCGGCGCCGAGCGCCTTCGCGACCGGATTGCTCACTGGGAAGGTACGGTTGTCCGTGGGGATGCCGTTGACAAAGTTGGTAGCGGTCGAGGAGAACCACGACTGCCCGAGCGACGGGGCCCGGAAACCCGTGCTGTAGGCAGTCCGGAACGCTAGGCCGGGCGCCGGCTCGAACCGCGCCGAAATCTTGTAGTCGCCGGTACTGCCGAAGTCGTTGTAGCGCTCGGCGCGTCCTGCGGCGCCCAGCACCAGCTGCTTGGTGACGTTGGCTTCGATATCGATGTAGCCCGCCACGTTGTTGCGGCTCTTGTTCACGGCGTCGCCCGGGAGCGTGCTGTTCGGTACGATCGCGGGTTTGAAACCCGGGAACACCTGGGCCCCGACCGGGGCCACCTTGCCGTCGTTGGGACCTCCCTGGATGGGAACGCCGCCGCTCCGCCAGCTGTCGGGCTCTCCCTCCTTGATCTGATATCTGTCGCTGCGGAACTCGGCGCCGACCGCCACGTTGAGCGGGGAGGCCAGACCCACGTTGAAGCCCCTCACCAGGTCCAGGTTGCCGGTGAGCTGACCAAAGACCAGCGTTCCGGCGTAGAACTCGGTCGGGCTGCTGGGCCCGAGCGAGACGTTGGCGGTGTTCTTGATGTCGAAGCGGAAAGAGTTCCGCCCGTAGCCGCCGGAGACGTCGTACCGCCAGCCCATCGCCTCGCCGCGTACGCCCGCCACAGCGGACCCGTCGTAGATGGTGGAATAGATGAACGGGAGGAAACCATTCGGGTAGATCGCCCGCACGGTTCGATCGTCGTTGGGGCGGCGGAAGAATCCGGAGGCGTTTCCGCCCCGGCGGCTCCAACCCAGCGTTGAATAGAACTCGGTGGTGGAGCCGAGCTGCTTGCCGGCGTTCAGGAAGCCCACGAAGTCGCGGGTGTCGGCATCGCCCAGGCGGTGATTGATTTGGTTCACGAACCGGGGGTCACTGTTCTTGGGATCGCCCGTAAAGTACTGAGTGCGGCGGTCGGGCCGCGACCGGTTGGTATACTGGCGATCGCGGAACTCGGCGGCGAACTCCAGGAACCCATTGCCGCCCCAGCCGATGTTCTTGGTGGCGTTCAGGTTCACCACGTTGCCGTCGCCCAGGGCGGTCTGGCCCAGCATCGCGGTGAGCTCGTCCGGCGAGTTGGCCTTGAGGATAATGTTGATGACACCCGCGATGGCGTCGGAGCCGTACTGCGCCGCCGCGCCGTCGCGCAGGATCTCGATTCGGTCGATAGCGCTCGACGGGATCGCGTTCAGGTCGACCATGCCCTGCCCGCGACCCACCGTGCCGTTCACATTGATCAGCGCGCTGGCATGCCGCCGTTTGCCGTTGACCAGCACCAGCACCTGGTCGGCGCCGAGTCCGCGCAGCGTGGCGGGCCGGGTGTGGTCGGTTCCATCGGCGACCGTCGCCCGGGGGAAATTGAGCGAAGGCGCCAGTGTCTGGAGGATCTGCGCCGTCTCGGTGCGGCCGGTAAGCCGGATCTCTTCCTGGGTCAACACGTCTACCGGGACCGCCTGGTCGATGGCCGAGCGCTCGGCCCGTCGAGTGCCGGTGACCGCCACCTCCTCGAGTGCCACGGCCGCGCGTTCCAGCCCGAAATTCTGGGTGACGTTGCCACCCGCCGGAACCGTCACGGTGGCGCGGCCGGTGGCGTACCCGATGGCACCCACCCGGATCGCCTGCGTGCCGGAGGGAAGGGTAAGGCGAAAGGTGCCGTCGTTTCCGGTAGCCCCGCTGACGAGATGCCCCACCACGTAGATCCGCGCGGAAGCGAGCCCCGCGCCGGTCTGCTGGTCGGTGACCTTGCCGGTGATGGTGCCGGAGCGCTGGGCCGATAGTGCCGCCGGTATCACCACAAGAGCCAGTCCTGCAAGCGCTCGAAGCATCAAGCCGGAACGCGGTGGAAATCGAACTGCCATGGGCCGACTCCGTCGAGGAGAGAGAGGTTAGAACCGGGCCGTGACGCCGCCCAGGATCCGGCGCCCGTTCACCGAGCCGCCGTAGATCTCGAACTTCTTGCTGTCGAAGACATTCGTCCCGGTGACGAACACCTTGAAATTATTGTTGATGTCGTACGCCAGGTCGGCGCCGAAGCTCACGTTCGGCTCGATGAACCCGTTGAAGGCACCCGCGGCCCACGAATAGCCTCTGACCGCCCTCATGTTGGTGGAGGCGGTGAGCCGGCGGTCCGAGTAGCTGAGCGACACGGTGGCCTTGGCGCTCGGCGTGTTGGCGAGGAGGCTGTCGCCCCGAGCCACGGTGGCCTGGTCCACGCTGTAATCGAACAGCGTGAGGGTTCCGTCGGTGCGGAGGGTGCGGGTCATCTGCCAGCCGGCACCCGCCTCCAGTCCCCACTGTTTGACCTTGCCGGCATTGGTGTAGCTGACCACAATCGCGGTCTTGCCGTCTTCGGTACGGGTGAGCCCGCGGCCCGCCAGGGCGCTGGCCGGATTGGACAGCAGCGCATTGCGCACCGCGTCCACCAATGCTGCCCGGGCCGGCGCCGGCACCGCCGTCGGCGGAGTCCAGTAGGCGAACGACGGGTTCACCCCAGGCAGCAGGTCGGTGACGAAGTTGCGGATCCGGTTTGCGTACAGGTCGAGGGTCAGATACACCGACTGGCTCAGGTCGCCCCGGTAGCCGACCTCGAATCCGAGCGTCGTTTCCACGTCGAGCTTGTTATTGCCACGGGCGAAAACCGGCACCGACACACTGTTGGTGAACAGCTGGCCATTGGGCACGCCGGCGAGCGCCGGCCCGAGTGGCGACGCGCGCATGCCCGCTTCCAACGCGGTGAAGTTGGCCGGGGCGCCCGCAGCCGCGCGAAGATAGAACTCCGAATAGTTCGGAGTCTGAAAGGCGCGGTTGATGGTGAAGCGGAGGGAGTGCCGGTCGCTGGGCGAAACCACCAGCGCCAGTTTGGGCGACAGCTGGGGATTGACCAGCGATCCCACGTCGAAGCGTGCCGCGGCCACGGCCCGCACTTGGTCGGCCAGCTGGTATTCGACCTGCCCGAACAGCGAGTAGTAGTAGTCGCTGCGATTGTCGTCCACCCCTCGCATCAGCGTGCTGTCGGTGTTGACGCGGTAGTTACGCGCCGAGCCGCCGAACACCACGCGTCCCTTCGTGTCATTGAAGGTCTGAATGTCCTGGGCCTCGAGGTGCAGGATGTTCGATTTCTCGAGAAGCGTCGCGCCGGAAGCCAGCGAATATTGCGGATCCGTCGTGCGTCTTCCGTTCCAGTAGGCCATCACGTTGAAGCCCCTGTTGGCCCAGCCGAGCCGAGCGTAGGGGCGGGAGGCCTTGCTCACCTGCACTCGGCCGATGCCGGTCACAAAGATCTCGTTCTGCACCTGTGCGAGGCCCGATTCGGCGGTGAGCACCGATCCGTTCTCGGCGTAGTAATCGAGCCGGGCGGACCCGTACGCATTCTTCACCGGATCGGCCGTGCCGGTCAGCGCGCCGGTGAGCGGATCCGCGGTCTGTCCATTGACCGCCCGGAGTTCACGTGCCAGCGGGATCGGGTGCTTCACCGAATCCCCAACCACGGGACCGTACTCGCGCTTGAGGTTCAGACGGTCGGCGTTGGTCCTCGAAATAGACCAGCTGTCGCTGGTGTTGTAGCCGGCATTCAGGCGGTAGCCCCACCGTCCCCGGCCCAGCAGGCCCGCATGCCTGAGGTCGGCGCGGAGGGTGCCGAGCTGGCCGCCCCCCAGGGTGACCTTGGTCCCAGCGACTTCCCGCGCCGAGGGGGTGGTGATGTTGAGGACCCCGAAAAAGGCGTTGGAGCCGTAGAGCGCCGAGCCGGGCCCCCGCACCAGCTCCATCTTGGAAAACTCGTCGGTCGGCACCGCGAGCGCATTCCACTCCTGCGAGCCGAGGAACGCGATCGCGAGATCGCGCCCGTCCTGCAGC
>JANNGX010000199.1:0-12422 GCA_031404115.1 Gemmatimonadales bacterium
GCGGGAAAGAGCAGCAGGCAGACCGTCACGAATACCAGGTCGTAGAGGGCGAGGATTTTGAGCCAGCCGAGAATCTCGCCCGTCGGGCGCCCCGCCAGCAAGCGCGCGGTGATCTGGACCGCCCCGATGACCGGCGGGATCAGGAAGGGCAGCACCAGAAGCGGGAGCATGAGCTCGGCGAACCGGGTGCGCACCGCGATGGCGGCCAAGAGGGTCCCGACCGCGACGAACCCCGCCGTGGCGAGCACGGCGGTCAGCGCGATGGCGGCAATCACGCCGCGGAGGTCCACTCCAAAAAACAGCACGAAGAGAGGCAGGGTAACGGCCTCCACCGTGAACACGAAGGCCAGATTGGCGAGGTACTTCCCGAGAAAGAGCGCCGTCCGCGACACCGGCGCCAACAGCAGGCCGTCGAGCGCGCCGTTCTCCCGCTCCAGGGCAAACGAGCGGTTGAGCGTGATCACCGCCGAGAAGGTGAACGTGATCCAGAGCACGCTGGGGGCGAGCGCCTCGCGCGACACCGACCCGGCGTCGCGGGCAAAGTTGAAGATCACCAGGACCAGTGCCGCGAAGGCCAGCGCCGACACCATCGCCGTGCGGCTTCGAAGCTCCACCCTGAGGTCCTTGCCCGCGATCGCGAGGGCGGTCCGGAAGAGGTCACCCATGGAGCGCCTCACGGTAGCGCCGCAGGAACTCCTCGAGCGAGCCGCTCTTGGGTTCGTCAATCGCCCACGACCCCCGGACCAGCACGTGAAGATGGGTGGCGAGCTCCCACGATTCGTGCACGTCGTGGCTCACCAGCACCAGCCCCTTACCCGCGCGCCGCTCGTCGGTGAGCAGGCCCGCGACCTGGTCCGCCGCGGCGGGATCGAGCCCGGTGAACGGCTCGTCCAGCAGCAGCAGCCGGGGACCGTGCAGGAGGGCCCGCGCAATCGCAAGGCGCTGCACCGTCCCACGGGAAAGCTTCCGGATCGGCTCATCCAGCCGCTCGGTGAGGCCGAGCGCGGCCAGCCGCCGCCGGGCGGTCCCGAGGGGATCGCCGGGCAGCCGGTGGAGCCTGGCGGCAAAGGCCAGGTTTTCGAGCGCGGAGAGGTCGTCATACAGATGGCTTTGGTGGGACAGCAGCCCGATCGAGCGGCGAAGGGAAGCCTCGCCGGTGAGCGGCGCGCCATCCAGCGAGATCGAACCGGTGCTGGGACGGGCCAGCCCCGCCAGGAGGCGAAGCAGCGTGCTCTTGCCGGCGCCGTTGGGGCCCACCACCAGGTGGCACTCGCCGGGAAAGACCGACAGGGAAACGCCACGAAGTGCCCGGAGAGCGCCGAACCGGCGCTCGAGCGTCGTGGCCAAAAGAAGCGGGGTACCTGGGGGTGCCGCGGCAGCCATCACCGGGGGAATATAGCCTACGCCTGCTTCGGCTCCATCTCGAACAGATCGGTCATGAGGGTCAGCGCCAGGAGAAAGCGCATCTCGTCACTGGGATCCCGAAGCACGATCCGCTGGGCCCGATCGCTGGCATGCCGCTGGATCAACATGAGGGCGGAAAGGCCGGCGGAATCGACCCGCTTGGTCTGGGCCAGATCCAGCGTCAGGACCCCACCTTCGGGCATCGCGTCGAGCTCCCGGGTGACCGACTCGCGGAACTCCACGCGCGTATCGAGCCCCAGCACCTCTGGAGCGATGATGTTTCGGGCGGTTACCTGCGTGGCTGACATGCGTCGCCTCCCACGCCCGAGCCGAGCCGGAGAACCTTCCCGGGGTATTCTGCCTTCGGCAGCCGAGCCGTCTCACGGTCGCGAGATCTCTGGCTTTGCGGCCCCGGATCACTCCGGGTGTGCTCTTGTCGGGCGAATCGATTGTTTGTGGCCGGCGCCACACTGGCACCGCCGGATCGATTCCACGGCGAGGACGGTGCCACCACAACCAACTCGTACGGGCGGAACCACTTACCCCGGTGCGCATCACACGAATTGCGCATCTGCCTCACCGCACTCCGCGACAGGTCATGGGGATCTGCAACCGCGTCGATCGCGGCCCATCAAGAGGCGCATCGCCGAGTCCGGGCGCACCTGCAGCGCGTCGTCATGCGGCGCACCTACCTGCACCTTTCGAGGGCGAGCTATGATTCCCCGGCAACCTGACTCCTGACTCCTGAGCCCTGAGCCAATGGACACCCAGCTCTCCACCCTCCTCTCCGAGCAACGCCGTTTCCCGCCACCGGCGGACTTCGCCGCCCACGCGGTGGGCACTCCCGAGGTGTACCAGCGCGCCAGAACCGATCGCCTGAAGTTCTGGGAGGACGAAGCGCGCTCGCTGGAGTGGATGTCGCCGTGGACCACGGTCCTGGAGTGGGAGCCGCCCCACGCCCGCTGGTTCGCGGGGGGGACACTCAATGTCTCCGCCAATTGCCTTGACCGGCACCTGGTCGGCCCGCGCCGCAATAAAGCCGCGCTGATCTGGGAAGGTGAACCGGGAGACCGCCGGACCCTGACCTACTGGGAGCTGGCCCAGGAGGTCAATCGCGCCGCGAACGCCCTCCGGTCACTCGGCGTGACGCGGGGAGACCGCGTCGCGATCTACCTGCCGATGATCCCCGAGGCCGCCATCGCGATGCTGGCCTGCGCCCGAATCGGCGCCGTGCACTCGGTCGTGTTCGGGGGATTCTCCGCGGAATCGTTGCGCGACCGGATCAACGACGCCCAGGCGGTCGCGCTGATCACGGCAGATGGCGGCTACCGTCGTGGCCAGGTCGTCCCGCTCAAGCGGTTTGCCGACGAAGCGCTGTCCGCGTGTCCGTCGGTCCGTCATGTCCTGGTCGTCCGGCGCCGTCCTGGCGCGTCGGGCGACGAGTCGTTCGCCAAAATGCAGGAAGGCCGGGACCACTGGTGGCACCGCCTGCTCGAGGACGCCGCGATCAGCGCAGCACCCGAGGCTATGGACGCCGAGGACCTCCTCTTTATTCTGTACACCTCGGGAACCACCGGAAAGCCCAAGGGCATCGTGCACACCACCGGGGGATACCTGACGCAAGTGGCGTCCACCACGAAATACGTCTTTGATCTCAAGGAGACGGACGTGTTCTGGTGCACCGCCGATATCGGCTGGGTGACCGGACATTCCTACGTGGTGTATGGTCCCCTCGCCAACGGGGCCACCGTGCTGATGTACGAAGGCGCCCCCGACTGGCCGGAGCGGGACCGGTTCTGGTCGCTGATCGAGCGGCACGGCGTCACGGTCTTCTATACCGCCCCGACGGCCATCCGCGCGTTCATGAAATGGGGCAACGAGCACCCCGCCCGTCACGATCTCTCGACCCTTCGGCTGCTCGGCTCGGTCGGCGAGCCGATCAATCCGGAGGCCTGGATCTGGTATCGGGAGCAAATCGGCCGGGGCCGCTGCCCCATCGTGGACACCTGGTGGCAAACCGAGACCGGCGGCATCATGATCACGCCGCTCCCGGGAGTCGTCACCACCAAGCCCGGCTCGGCCACCATTCCCTTCCCGGGCATCAGCGCCGAGCTGGTGGACAGCCACGGGAACCGGCTGGAGAAGGGCGGCGGGTTTCTCACGCTCACCGAGCCGTGGCCCGGGATGCTCCGCACCATCTACGGCGACGACCAGCGCTTCCGGGAGACCTACTGGAGCCGCTTTCCGGGGAAATACTTCGCCGGCGACGGCGCCAAGCTGGATGAAGACGGGTACTGGTGGATTCTGGGCCGGGTCGACGACGTGCTCAATGTGGCAGGCCACCGCATCGGAACGATGGAGGTCGAAAGCGCCCTGGTGGACCATCCGATGGTCGCGGAGGCGGCGGTGGTGGGAAAGGCCCACGAGCTCAAAGGACAGGCGATCGCAGCCTTCGTGACGCTCAAGGACGGGCACGGGCTCACCGACGGACTCAAGGACGAGCTCAAGGAGCACGTGACCCGGAAGATCGGGGCCATCGCGCGCCCCGACGACATCTACTTCTCGGCGGACCTTCCCAAGACCCGGAGCGGGAAGCTCATGCGGCGGCTGCTCAAGGACATCGCGGAGGGACGCGCGCTGGGCGACACGACGACGCTGGCGGATCCCAACGTGGTGGCGAAACTGAAGGAGCAGTATGAGAGCGAGGAGGGGTGACGGTCATATCTGCACCTGCGCCCCCAGCTCGATCACCCGGTTCGGCGGCAGCCCGAAGAACGCCGTGGCGGGGCGGGCATTGTTGGACATGACCATGAAGAGGCGTTTCCGCCACATCGCCATCCAGAGTCCCTTGGCCGACAGCGCCACTCGCTTGGCACGAGTCGCCTTGGTGGGCAGCAGGGTTTCTCTGCCGAGATAGAAGGTCGTCTCGTTCACCTTGGCATGGAGCCCGAACACCGCCAGCCCCTGCACGATCTCCGGCACGTTCGGCGATTCCATGAAGCCGTACGAGCCCACCACCGTGAAGATGCCGGCCCCCAGCTCGCAGAACTCTATCCGTTGCTCCGGGGGTACTTGGGGAATCTCCTTCGTGGCCAGCGACATCAGGATCACCTTTTCATGCAGCACCTTGTTGTGCTTGAGATGGTGCAGCAAGACCGGCGGCGCGCCCGACAAATCGGAGGTCATGAAGACGGCCACGCCGGGCACCCGTACCGGTGGACGCTTCGACATCTCCTTGATGAACAAATCCATCGGCAGCGAGCCCTCGCGCAGCACGGCGGTCACGATCCGGCGGCCCTTCTTCCAGGTGGCCATGAGGGTGAAGATCAGCGCCGCGATGACCAGCGGGAACCAGCCGCCGTGGGGGATCTTGCTGAGATTCGAACCGAAGAACGCCAGATCCACCACCAGCAGCAGGCCGCCCAGAGCAAGAGCCTTCCACTTCGACCATCCCAGTCTCTCCCGCGCCACCGCCGTGAAAAGCACGGTGGTGGTGGCCATCGTACCGCAGACCGCCACCCCATAGGTACCGGCCAGATTGGTGGAGTTCTGGAAGCCGAGCACCAGACCCAGGCAGGCAAGCATCAGCAGCCAGTTTATCTCCGGGATGTAGATCTGACCCCGCTCGGTCCGGGAGGTATGCACGATGGTGACCCGGGGGCAATAGCCCAGCTGGACCGCCTGCTGGGTGAGCGAGAAGGCCCCTGAAATCAGCGCTTGCGACGCGGTCACCGCCGCCATGGTGGCGATTCCGACCATCGGGTAGAGGGCCCAGCGTGGCACCAGCGCGTAGAAGGGATTGGACGCCGCAGCAGGGTCTTGCAGGATCAGCGCCCCTTGCCCGAAGTAGTTGATCACCAGCGCGGGCAACACCATGCCAAGCCAGGCGACCCGAATAGGCCGGCGGCCGAAGTGGCCCATGTCGGCGTAGAGCGCCTCCCCTCCGGTCACCACCAGCACGACCGCTGCCAGCAACGAGAACGCCAGTTTGGGGTGCTCGAGAAAGAGATTGAGCGCGTACCAGGGATTTATGGCCTTGAGCACCGAGGGCTCGAGCATGATGCCGCGGATGCCAAGCAGTGTGATGCACACGAACCAGACGGAGGTGACCGGACCGAAGATCGCCCCGATACCCGCGGTGCCCCGGCTCTGCATCAGGAACAGCCCCAGGATAATGGCGAGCGAGATGTACATGACGTATGGTGTAAGCGTCGGCGTGGCCACCGAGAGCCCCTCGACCGCCCCCAACACCGAGATCGCCGGCGTGATGATGCCGTCGCCATAGAGCAGCGCCGAGCCGAACAGCCCAGCCGAGATCAGCGCCCACCGGCCCCAGGTGCCGGTCTCGTTCGGCTTCAGTAGCGCCAGCAATGCCATGATCCCGCCCTCGCCCCGATTGTCTACCTTCATCATCTCGCTCAAGTACTTGAACGTGATGAGGAAATTGAGGCTCCAGAACACCAGGGAAAGGACCGCGAAAACGTTCTCCGGAGTGGGTGGGGCTCCGTGCTCTTTATTGAAGACCGCCGTCAGCGCATACAGCGGGCTGGTGCCGATGTCCCCGAACACCACGCCGAGGGCGGAGAACGACAGGACCACCAGTGCCTGCCCGCGCGGCGCCGTGCGCGGCGGCCCGGCGACATCAGTCATGTCGGTCGGACCGCCCTCGGGCGGCGATCGTACAGGGCCAGCAGGAAAATGGCGAGAATGATCGCCGCCGAGGCGACGCACCAGCGGCAGATCGCGTGGATGACGAACAGCTCGAGGCCGGTGAGGTACGCCGAAAACAGCAGCGCCCCCCCCGAGAGCAGGAACAGCAGATTGGACGGCCGGGACCTCCCGGCGTGACGGGGCTGCAGCGCCAGAAACGCCAGCACCAGCATCACCGCATACCCGATCACGCCGATGAGGGCCACCTCGACCCCCAGGAACCGGCTCTGCGGCGAGAGCTGCACCGTCTCGCACCCCCCGGTTCCGCACACCATCGTCCCGATCTTCCCGATCTTGTAGAGATAGAGATAGACCGCCACGAAGAGACCGGCCAGGCAGAGCAACGCCATGGCCATCCGGGAACGGGTCATCGCGTCGGGGTGGGAAGTATCGGTTGCGGGACCGAGCGGAGCACGATGGCGCGAATGCTGTCTGAGGGCAGGGTGGTGGTGTAGAGCCGTCCGGCGATAAGGAAGTTCGGTGTGCCACTCACGCCAACCTTGAGCCCCTCGTCGTAGCTGGCCTGGATCCGGCCGGCGTACTTGGCGTCCCGCATGCACTGATCGTATGGCGAGACGTCGAGTCCGGCCGCCTTCGCGTAATCGGAAAACGCAGCGGCCGCGTTCTTCATCGGGGACCATTCCGCCTGGTGCTGATACAGTGCATCGTGCATCGCCCAGAACTTTCCCTGGTCGTTGGCGCACGCCGCCGCATGCGCCGCCACCCGCGCATTCGGGTGCATATCGAGCGGAAAGTCACGGTAACGCCAGCGCACGATGCCGGTTTCGATCAGCTGCTGTCGTACCGCCGGGAACTGGATGTTCTCGAAGTCCTGGCAGACGGGGCACTGATAGTCGGCGTACTCCGTCACCTCGATTTTGGCCGAGTCGGAGCCCAGGAAGTAGCCGCGAAATCCGGCGGTGTCGGCCGCGAGCACGGTGACGTTGACGGGAATGCTCACCGCCTTGGGTTTCTGAACCTGATAGACCAGCACGGCGATGCCCGCCAGGGCCGCCGCACCCAGGACGAAGTAGAACCGGTTCACTCCTGCCGCGGCTTGCGCCATGGGTCGTCGTCCTCGGGATCGGGGTTCAAGAAATCCGGGGTCTCACGCGCGTTCTCGACCAGCTTGCGGTGTTCGGCCACCTCGGGCGTGTCGTACGTGGAACGGACCTCGTAGTGAAACAGCTCGGACCGCAGGGCACCCAGCCGGTCGAGCAGCTCCGGCACATGCGCCAGCAGCTGGCCCGACCGATCCAGCTCCTCGATCCGACCGGCCAGCGACCGAATCATGCCCAGAAGCACCTGGACCCGGTCCTCGCCGTACACTTCGTCGTGTTCCGCCATACACCTGCCTTGTAGCCGCCAAAGACCCCGGACCACCGATCCGGGGCGCCGACTAATGTAATTAACGCCCATCGCGGGCGCAGAGGCACCCAGCCTTTGCGCCCGAACGGTACAAGCCATTATATTGTTTGTGAGCAATGGCTTACGCCGAGATAATGTATCCCGGCCACTACCGAATAAAGGACGGTGCATGACGAACAAGAAGAAGCCCGAACGCTCCGCGGGGCCTTCGGTGGTCGAGCAGGCCAGGGACGAGCTCTTCAGCCACATCCTGCGCTGTGGGGTCCTCGAGGCCGAGCCCGAGCACCAGAAGGAATGGATCGACGACACCATGCAGTATCTCGCCGAACGGTACGCCGATCTGAGCGAGGAGCAGCGGACCCAGGTTCGGTTGCTGGGAGAGCGGTTCTGCAAGCCCGTCGTCCGGGGCAAGCCCGAAGTCGCAGGCTCCTCGACCAACTGATCGCGGTGCTCGGTGGTAGGCCGGCCGCCCGGATTCTGATCCCGGGCGGCCTTTTTATTTCTGGGGCCGCCAGCCGCGCGGAAAGCTCCGCCAATGATACGCGGCACGAATCCGAAAACCGCCGCCCAGGCCCACCTCGAACGCCCATCCCGCGGGAAGCCCGGGGCTTCGCTCGAGACCGGCGTAGGCCATCAAGTAGCCGGTTCTCACCCCCCCCACCACGCCCGCCAGGCCCCCTCCCAAATACACACTGGTTCGGCCCGCGGCCCTGGGCGTGAGCAGGTATTCCACCGCGGCCTCTCCCCGCGCGGAGGACCGGTTCCCACGGAAGCCGGCGCCCAGGGAGAGTGCGACCCGGGTGCCTCCGAAACTGCGCAGCGCTACCCGGGGTCCGACCACGAGCCCAATCGGTCCGGTGGTCGACGCGGTCACGGTGCCGTGGACCCCCCACTCGAGCACCCCTCCCTGGCGCTGAGCGGCCACCGGCACAGCGGAACAGCCCAGCCACAGAAGCGTCCACGCGCCCGAGCGCCGCATGGTCACCCGAGCGAGAGGTCGTAGGTAATGGCAATGTCCGAATTCAGTGAATGGAGCACCGAGCAGTATTTCTGATGCGAGAGGTCGATTGCACGCCGGGCCTTGGCCTCGTCGAGGCCGTCTCCGATCATGCGGTAGACGAAATGGAGCGTGAGGTAGCGCTTGGGATGCTCCGGCGCCCGCCGTCCGCTGACCTCGCTGCTGAACGCCGTGAGAGTAACCTGCATCTTCTGCAGGATGCTGACGACGTCGGCGCCGGCGCACGCCCCGGCCGCCAGGAGCAGCGTGACCATCGGGCCCGGCGCCTCCTGGCCGTCGGCGTCGATGAGGGATGCGGGTCCGCCCGCGGCGCCGCCCCGGAAGCGCAGGCCGCCCTCCCACGTGATCGTCGCACTTCGCAGGTTGTCGTCCGGCATGCGATGTCCTTCCTGGCCTCTTAGCGTCTGAGCCTCTTGCCCTCACTCCCCCAGCGGCCGCTTTTCCCGCGCGACCCGCGCGTAGTCCCAGATCGCATACAGCGCAACGGCTGCAGTGGCCCAGGCCACCGGCCGGAGCAGGTCCGAACCCAGGAGAAATGCCAGGAGTGTGAGCAGCTGACCGATGGTCACGACCTTGCCGCCCAGCCGGGCGGGAATGGCAGCGGGCCGGGAGAACACCACCGTGGCAAGAAAGGCCAGCGCGGTGGCGAAGTCCCGCGCCAGCACTCCGACGATCTCGAGAACATTGAGCTCGCCTGACGCCAGCACCACGGCAAACGCGCAGGCCATGAAGAGCTTGTCGGCGACCGGGTCCAGAAAGGCGCCCAGCCGGGAACCGCCCCATCTCCGCGCCACCAGGCCGTCCGCAAAATCGCTGGCCCCCGCCGCGGCGAGGATGGCCAGCCGCGCCCCGTTGTCGGGGACCACGACGAATGCGATGGCCAGCGGGATCCGCACGGTGCTGAGGACATCCGCCGGCGACCACCAGGGAAGGGGGGGGGCCATGGCCGGAAACATACAAGGCCGGCGGGGAAGTCCTCAGGAGCGGTGAGTGGGCCGCCCCCGCACGATCCCTTCCTCCCGCAGCGACGGGTCCAGATAGCGGACCGCCAGGCCCCGGACCGCCTCCGCAGTGACCAGCTTGAATCCCGCCGCCGGATCCGCAAGCTCCTCGAGGCCGGAACCCATCAACCAGCTTTCCGCTACCTCGCCGGCGACGGCTGCCGCAGTCTGCCGCTGCACCTGCGCCTGGCCCGCGAGATAGCTGATCGCCCGGACCAGCTCATCCCGGTCGGGGGGGACGTCGCGGAACCGGGCCAGCTCGATCAACAGCGCGTCGCGCGCCTCGTCCTCCCGTTCCGGCGAGGTGGCCAGGTACAGGAGCAGCACTCCCGCGCCGGCCCGCTGCCAGGACGAGGCGATGACGGTGTAGGCCAGCGATTTCTTGTCGCGAAGCGCATGGAACAGCCGCCCACCGAGTCCGCTCGCGATCGCGGACCAGACCATCGCCGTGAAGCGGTCGGGGTCGGTCCGCGAGGGCCCCGGAAAGAGCATGGCCAGACCGGTCTGGCGCTTGGCCCGGTCGACCACCACCGCCCCGGGGTCGGCGGCGGCCCGCCAGCCACCCATCGTCGCGATCGAAGCCGCTTCACGGGGAGAGTCCTTCCCGAATACTCCGGCGATTCGCTCGGCGAATCGTTCGGGCTCCAGGTCGCCCACCGCCACGACCGCGGTGCGGCCCTGGGCCAGCTCACAGGCATGCCAGCCGCGCACCATGCCGCCGGTAAGGACCGACACCGACTCGGGAAGTCCCTGCACCGGAAGTCCGTAGCCCGAATCACCGAATCCGGCGCGGAGCGCGAGCTGCACCGGGTAGCGAAGCATGTCGTCCGCCGCCTGTGCCACCTCATCGGCCAGCGTGCCCTGTTCCCGCGCGACCTCGTCGTCGTCGAACCGGGGCGCGTGCAGGACCGAGTGCAGCAGGCTCGCGCCCTCGACCGCCTGGTCCGCCAACACCGAGGTGCCGAAGCCGAACCAGTCCGACGACACATGCGGGGTGAGCCCGCCCCCCAGCCGCTCGAAGGCGAGCGCCAACTCGGCGGCGTCCATGCCGGAGGCGCCCCGAACCGCCGAACGCACCGCGAGCGCAGCGAGTCCGGCCGCCTTGATCGTGTCGGGCACCGTCCGGCGGCGGTAGGCGCCGATTGAGATCAGCGGTACCCCCGGTTTCCGGCCGATCAGGAGATCCACGCCGGGCAGCTCGACGTGCAGAACGCCGGAAGTGATTGCCCCGCGAACCGGCATCGGGGCCGGAATCGTCGGGGCAGGAGGGTCGCTCGCGTCGGGCAGGAACCTCGCGGACTTCGCGAATGCGCTTCGCAGCAGCTCGGGGGTGAGCTCCGGTTCCGCGGCTTCGGGAAGATATGCGACCGCGGCGACCGCATCCGGCGCCAACCACTCGTCGGCGACCCGTCGCACATCCCCCGCGGTGACGCTGAGCAGGCGCTCGTACTCCTCGTCGAGGAGCTGGACCCCGCCCAACGCCTCGGCGGCAGCGAGGGCGCTGGCACGGCCTTCGACGGTTTCCAGGCGCCGTGCCCAGCGCGCCCGGAGCACGCGCCGGACCCGGGACAGGTCGTCGCTTGAGGGTCCGGGGTCGCGGAGGCGCGCCACGCTGGAGGCGGTGCCATCGAGTGCTTCACTCAGCCGGGAGGCGTCGAGGTCGGCGGCAACGGAGAAGATCCCCACTTCGGTCGGCGAGTAATTCCAGGCCCCGACCGACATCACGGTGCCGGGGGCTCGCAGCGCGCGATAGAGCCAGCTCGCGCGGCCGGCGCCCAGGACAGCGGCGGCCATGTCGAGCGCCGCGGCGTCCGGGTGCAGGGCCGGCACCCCGCGCCACCCCACCGCCAAGTCCGCCCTTCGCACATCGCCGCGCAGCGTGCGGGCGCGGAGCTCCCGGTGCGGCGGCTCCTCCGGGGAGGGATCCTGGGCCGGGGCGGCCGCCGGCCACCCACCGAAGAATTCCCGCGCGGCCTCCAGCGCCAGCTCGGGATCGAGGTCTCCGGCCATCGAGACGATGGTGCGCTCCGGCACGTAGCGGGAGCGATAGTATCCCGACAGGTCGTTGAGGGAGAGCGCGGCGAGGTGCGCCTCGGTACCGATGCGCCAGCGGCGGATGCGGTGCTGATCGAACAGCAGGGCCGCCAGCGTCTCCGACACCACCGCGGAGGGCGTATCGAGCTTGCGCCGGGCCTCCTCGATGATCACCCGGAGCTCTCGGCGAAGCTCCTCCGCATCAAGCGTGCTCCGACGGAGCGCGTCGGACTGCAGATCAAGGGCGGCGGCGAGGGAGCCGGCGGGCAGAACCGCGTAGTAGGTGGTGTGATCGTAGCTGGTGGCCGCGTTGAGGTACCCGCCCGCAGCCTTGGTTTCCTGTGCGATCTGCCCGACCCCGCGGGTCGGGGTGCCCTTGAAGAGCATGTGCTCGAGCACATGGCTCACGCCCGACAGGCGATCGGGCTCATCGAAGAATCCCGCCCGCACATGGCTCACCACCGCCACCGCGGGCGCCGTGGGATCGCGCTGGACCAGGAGGGTCAGGCCGTTGGGAAGCACCATCCGGCGCACGCCTTCGGTCCAGCGGAGGATCACTGGACGATCCGAAGGACTCCCGCTTCGGCGCTCCCGCGGATGAAGGCCTCGGCGTCAGTGAGTGGAATGATCACACCGGTCTCTTCCTGGCTGCGCCGGGCCTCGCCGGCCATGAATTCCGAGAGCGAGAGCTGCAGCGCGTCCCGCTCGTCCGCCTTGAGGAGCAGCAGGATCTCGTCCCAGGTGCCCCGCAGCGTGGTTCCGGCGAGCGTCGTGATCTGATGGGGATCGGTCCGTCCGTGCTTACGCTGCATCCCGGGCAGATCCTGGATCAGTGCGCCGAACAGCTCGAGCTGGTTGGGGTCGCGCACGGTACCGTCCAGCTGCTG
>JANNGX010000200.1:0-10398 GCA_031404115.1 Gemmatimonadales bacterium
CATGAATTTCACCTGCCCGCAGCGGTCGTTCGGCGTGGCGGGATGCTTCGTGGAAAACCGTATCCCGGGCTTCGGCACGGTGCTCTTTGCGGACAACGCGGGCAAGACCTGGTACGATGCCGCCACCCTCAAAGTGGACCGCGTGTACCGCTCGGGGGACAAGTTCGGATGGGGCGGCGGGCTGGCCTACACCTACGCCAAGCGGCAGACCCAGGGATTCAACGACGATTTCAGCTTCCCGAATCCGGCCGACTACCCCAAGCAGGTCCGCAACGACGAGCGCCACCGCGTGGTGGCCAACTGGGTGATCGGGATGCCGGCCCTGCTGAACATGTTCCTCAGCGGGATCGCCACCGTCGGCAGCGGCACCAACTATGACGTGGGCGATCGGTTCGGCGGCACCGGCAATCCGCTGATCCCGGGCGGGCTCAACGCGCCGACGTTCAAGATGCTCGACCTCCGTTTGCGGAAGGATTTCACCTTCGGGCGGTCGCGCTTCGGGTTGAGCATCGACGGGTTCAACGTCTTCAACAGCCAGAACCTCGGCTGCTTCAACACCGGAAACCCGGTCGACGCGAATTTCGGCAAGGCCGGCTGCACCATTTCCGACCCGCGTCGGGTGCAGTTCGGACTCGAAGTCGGTTTCTAGTCCTAAGGGGCGAGGGGGCGCCGGGACATCCCGGCGTTCCCCGCTACGCTTCCGCATGCCTCGATTCCCGCTCGTCCTTGCCGCGCCGGGTCAGATCCGCTCGAGTACACTGGCCGCGTTACTGGCCTTCGCCTGCGGCGGGTCCATCCCCACTACGTCGCCGCCTCCGGCTGCGCCAAGGATTCAGGCGTTGCTCGATACCGTCCAGCAGCGGACCTTCAACTTTTTCTGGGAGCGCACCGAGCCGGCCACCGGCCTGACGCCGGATCGCTGGCCGACGCTCTCTTTTTCCAGTATCGCGGCGGTGGGCTTTGCCCTCACGGCCTATCCCATCGGCGTGGAGCAGGGCTACGTGACCCGGAGCGCCGCGGCCCAGCGCACCCTGACGACCCTCCGGTTCTTCTATCAGCTGCCCCAAGGCGCCCAGGCCACCGGGACGGGAGGCCATAGGGGCTTCTTCTATCACTTCCTCGTTCCCGGCACCGGGCTCCGGTTCCAGACAGTGGAGCTCTCGACCGTGGATACCGCGCTCCTGCTGGCCGGGACCCTCTTTTGTCAGCAGTATTTCGACGGCGCCGACCCCACCGAGTCGGCGATCCGCGCCTATGCCGATTCGCTCTACCGCCGTACCGATTGGACCTGGGCCCAGCCGCGCCCCCGCTGGTGACCATGGGCTGGACCCCCGAAGCGGGCTTCCACCAGCTCGACTGGCGGGGACTCAACGAGGCGATGCTGGTCTATGTGCTGGCGCTGGGCTCTCCCACGCACCCCGTCGCGCCGGCGGCGTGGCCCGCCTGGACCTCCACCTACCAGTGGGGTGAGTTCTTCGGCCAGTCCCATGTCGGCTTCGCACCGCTCTTCGGACACCAGTACTCCCATATCTGGGTGGACTTCCGGGGCATCGCGGACGACTACATGCGGGGCAAGGGCATCGACTATTTCGAGAACTCCCGCCGCGCCACGTACAGCCAGCGCAGTTACGCCATGGCCAATCCCAATGACTGGACCGGGTACAGCGCCGATGTGTTCGGGCTCACCGCCGCGGACGGGCCGCTGGATGTGACCCTGACAGTGCGGGGAACCCCGCGGCGTTTCTTCACCTACGCCGCGCGGGGCGCGTCATTCAACGAGGTGCGCGACGACGGCACCCTGGCCCCCACCGCGGCGGCGGGCTCCCTGCCCTTCGCGCCGGAAATCGTGGGCCCGGCGCTGGTGGCCATGCGGGAGCGCTACGCCGACGGCCTGTTCGGGCAGTACGGCTTTCTCGACGCGTTCAACCCGACTTGGCAATGGGCCCAGCCGGCGCCCCAGCACGGGCGCTATCTGCCGGGAAAGGGGTGGTTCGATACCGATTACCTGGGTATCGATCAGGGACCCATCCTGGCGATGATCGCCAATTACCGTACCGACCTGGTGTGGAAGTTCATGCGGAAGAGTCCCTACGTGATCGAGGGCCTCCGCCGGGCGGGCTTCAGGGGCGGCTGGCTCGACCAGGCGCCGTGAGCCGGCTCTTCTTAGCCGCTTTGCCTCTGGGCCTCTTTGCCTCCTTGCTCCTCGCGTGCCGCACCACGGAATCCAGCAATACCCTCCGCTTCTGGGCCTTCGGCCGTGAAGGAGAAGTGGTGCAGGAGCTGGTGCACGAGTTCGAGCGCGAGCATCCCGGCGTCCGGGTCCGGGTGCAGCAGATTCCCTGGAGCGCCGCGCACGAAAAGCTCCTCACCGCCATCGTGGGCCGCGCCACCCCCGATATCGCGCAGATGGGAAACACCTGGATTCCCGAGATGGTCACCCTGGGCGCCCTCGCGCCGATTGTCACCCCGCTCGCCGACAGCAGCTACTTCCCGGGTATCGTGGCTACCAACGTGGTGGACGGCACACTCTACGGCCTCCCCTGGTACGTCGATACCCGGGTGCTGTTCTACCGGGCCGACCTCCTGGCAAAGGCCGGCTACCGCACCATGCCCGACACCTGGGCCGGCTGGCGCGAGGCCATGCTGGCCATCAAACGAACCGGCGGACCGAACCAGTACGCCATCTTTTTGCCGATCAATGAGTGGCCCCCGATGGCTATCCTCGGCTTGCAGGCCGGGTCTCCGCTCGTCAGCGCCGAAGGCCTCGGCGCGTTCCGGCAGCCCGCATTCCGGAAGGCGTTTGATTTCCTGCTCTCGCTCTATCGCGACGGCCTGGCGCCCCCGGTGAGCAATACCGAAATCGCCAACCTCTACCAGGAGTTTTCTCGCGGTACCTTCGCCATGTACATCACCGGCCCCTGGAACCTGGGTGAGTTTCGGCGCCGGCTCCCCGCCGAGCTTCAGGACTCATGGAACACGGCGCCGCTGCCGGGGCCGGACGGCGCGGAGTCGGGTGTCTCGCTGGCCGGCGGCTCGAGCCTGGTCGTGTTTCGCGCCTCCCGGCACCAGGCCCTCGCGATGGAGCTCATCGGGTTCCTCTCCCGCCCGGAACAGCAGGCGCGGTTTTACCGCCTGACCGGCGATCTCCCGGCGCGGCGCGAGGCATGGGCCGACTCCGCGCTGGCCGCCGACCGCAAGGCCGACGCATTCCGGGTCCAGCTGGAGCGCGCGGTCCCCACTCCCATGGTGCCGGAGTGGGAAGAGGTCACCACCAAGCTGATGGACCACGCCGAGGCCGCGGTGCGGGGCGGCACCTCACCGGCGGCGGCGCTGGCCGCACTCGACGCCGACGTGGATCGCTTGCTCGAGCGGCGCCGGTACCTGCTGGCCCGGCGGAAGAGCGCCGCCCCGTGACCCCCGGCGAGGGGCGGGCCGAATCCCGGGCCGGCTGGGGCTTCGTGACGCCCGCGCTGCTCCTGATCGGCGTGTTCTTCGCCATCCCCGTCGTGAGCGCGTTCCTGCTCTCCTTCACCGACTTCGACATCTATTCGATCGCGGATGTCGGCAGCACCCGCTTCATCGGGCTCAAGAACTATCGCGATCTGGCCGGGATGCCGCTCTTCTGGACCGCGCTCAAGAACACCGTCTTCTTCGTGATGGTGGGAGGGCCCCTCTCGGCCGCGGTCTCGCTCGCGGCCGCCATGATGGTCCACTCGAAGCTGGCCCGTTTCAAGCCCTTCTTCCGGAGCGCCTTCTTCGCGCCGTGGGTTACCACGCTCGTCGCCGTCGCGCTCGTCTGGCGCTACATCTACCACCCCCAGTACGGCCTGCTCAACGCGTTGCTCGGCCTGGTGGGCGTCGGGCCGGTCGACTGGCTGGGCAATCCCGATTGGGCCATGCCGTCGATCATCCTGCTGTCGGTCTGGAAGAACTTCGGCTACAACATGCTGGTGTTTCTCGCGGGACTCACCAGCATCCCCGAGGAGCTCTACGAGGCGGCCGCCCTGGACGGAGCGGGGGCCTGGCACCGTTTCCGCCACATCACCCTGCCGATGCTCGGCCCGACCTTCGTGTTCGTGGGCGTGGTGACGATGATCGCGTCGTTCCAGATCTTCAGCGAGCCGTACGTCATGACCCAGGGGGGGCCGCTCAAGAGCACCACGACGCTGGTGCTGCTCATGTACGAGCAGGGCTTCCGCTGGTGGCGCCTGGGACTCTCCGCGACGATCGCGGTGGTGCTGTTCCTGGTGACGCTGGCCGGCACACTGGTCCAGCTCCGGCTCCAGCGCCGCGGCACACCGTGACAATCCGCTGGAAGGTCGCGGGCTTCAATGCGCTACTGCTGGTGGCGGCCGTCCTCGCGGCGGGGCCGCTGCTCTGGATGGTGTCCGCGTCATTCATGCGTCCCGGCGAAGCCAACACCTCGCCGCCGCCGTTGCTTCCGTCGGATCCCACCCTGGAGCACTATCGCGCCCTGTTCACCACCCTGAACCTGGGCCGGTATTTCCTGAACAGCCTGGTGATTGCGCTGGGAGGCACCATCCTGGCCGTGCTCATCACCGGCATGGCGGGTTACGCCTTTGCCAAGCTCCGGTTCCGGGGAAGAGATTCGCTGTTCCGGGCTCTGCTGGCGGGGATGGTGATCCCCGGGCAGGTGGCGATGCTCCCGATGTTCATCCTGCTCCGCGAGATGGGACTGATCAACACGCTCTTTGGCGCCATGGTGCCGGTCCTCGCACCCATCTACGGGATTTTCCTGGTGCGCCAGTACGCCCTGTCGATTCCCAACGACCTGCTCGACGCCGCGCGGCTCGATGGAGCCGGCGAGCTCCGCATTTTCCGGTCGGTCGTGCTCCCCGCCATCAAACCGGTGCTCGCCACCTTGGGCGTATTCACCTTCCTTTCCGCCTGGAATGATTTCATGTGGCCGCTCATCGTGCTCAGCGATGATGCCCGCTACACCCTGCCGGTCGCCCTCGCCAACCTCGCGGGGGAACATGTGCAGGATGTCGAGCTGATGATGGGCGGGGCCGTGGTGACGGTGCTGCCGGTCTTCCTCGCGTTCCTCTTCCTGCAGCGTCACTACATCCAGGGCATCATGGCGGGCAGCGTGAAAGGATGACCGGACTCCTGCTGCTCGCGCTGGCGCAGGCGGCCGGAGCCGGGGCTCCCACGCTGCTGGATGGGTTCGAGCGCCGGGATGCCTGGTCGGCGCATCCCGCCGACGGCGTCGCGTTGACCCTGGCCGGGGATCGTGGACGGACCGGCAGGGCGCTCCGACTCGATTTTTCCTTCACCAGCGGCGGTGGCTACGCCATCGCGCGCCGGGCCGCCTCCGTCGATCTCCCGGCCAACTACGCCTTCTCGTTCTGGATCAAGGGCGAGGCCCGGCCTAACACGCTCGAGTTCAAGCTGATCGATCGGAGCGGCGACAACGTCTGGTGGTACACTGAGCCGGACCGGGTCTTCGACGGCGCCTGGCACAAAATCACCGTGCGCCGCCGGCAAATCCGGTTTGCCTGGGGCCCGAAGGGAGGCGGAGACCTGGACCACGTCGCCGCGATCGAGCTGGTGATCACCGCGGGGCGGGGTGGTGGCTCGGGTCGGATCTGGTTCGACGATCTGACCCTCACGCCGATGCCGGACCTGGGCCCCTACGATCTCATTCCCAGGGTAACGGCGTCGTCAGCGCTTCAGCGGCACCCCGCCGGGGCGCTGCTCGATGGAGATACCGCCACAAGCTGGCGCGCCAGGGCACCGCAGGCCTCCGTAACGCTCGACTTTCTCCGCCGCCGCGAATTCGGCGGCCTGACCCTGGTCTGGACCGGCCCCGGCGCGGTTCGGGAATACGCCGTGTCGCTCTCGGACGACGGAAGAAAATGGCGCCCGGTCGCGCGGCGGCCCGGCGGTGCCGACACTCGCGACTATCTCTACCTGCCCAACAGCGAAGCCCGCTACCTCCGCATCGAGCTGACCGGGATCGCGGGCCAGGCCGGCCCCGGCCTTCGCGAGGTGCGGATCGAGCCGCTGGAATGGTCCGCGTCGCGCAACGCCTTCTTCGCCGCCATCGCCACCGACGCGATCCCGGGCACCTACCCGCGCTATTTCAGGGCACAGCGGGCCGATTGGACCATCGTGGGCGTCGATCGCGGCATGGAAGAGGCGCTGCTCAACGAAGACGGCGCGCTCGAAACCGGCACCGGGAGTTTCAGCGTCGAGCCGTTCGTGGCGGTGGGCGGGCAGCTCCTGTCCTGGCACGATGTGCGCACGACGCCCTCGCTCGAACAGTCGAGGCTCCCGATCCCCTCGGTCGAGTGGCGCGCCGGTGCTCTCTCGCTCACCGTGACGGCGTTCGCCCTCGGGAGCGATACCGGCTCGAGCGTCGTGGCGCGCTACCGGGTCAAGAACCTCGGCGCCGATGCCCTGCGGGGAACCTTCTTCCTGGCGGTGCGCCCCTTCCAGGTCAATCCACCCTGGCAGTTCCTCGGACCGCCCGGCGGTGTCGCGCGGATCGACTCGATTCGATGGGATGGCGCCAGGGTGAGGGTCAACGCCGATCGTGCCGTCGTACCGCGCACCCCGCCCGCGGCCTTCGGCGCCACGCCGTTCGGCGCGGCGGACGTGGTCGGATACCTGCGCCGAGGCGCCCTCCCGCCCCGGTCCGCCGCGCGGGACGTGCTGGGCGCCGCCTCGGGCGCGCTGGCGTGGCCGCTGGCGCTCGCCCCCGGCGATTCGAGCACGATCGCCATCGAGGTGCCCCTGGAGCAAGGACGCTCCGGACGGCTGCCAGGGTCGGGACTGGCGGAGGTGGAGACGGCCCTCGCCGCGGCGGCGTCCCGGTGGGCCGAAACGGTGGACCGGGCTTCCATCGCCCTCCCGGTGGCGGGACAGGACGTGTCCAACACCATCTCGAGCACACTGGCGTACATCCTGATCAATCGCGATGGCCCCGCGCTGCAGCCGGGCTCCCGGTCCTATCAGCGCTCCTGGATCCGGGATGGGGCGCTCACCGGCGCGGCGCTGCTCCGGTTCGGGCATGCGGACGCGGTCCGCGACTTCATCCGTTGGTATGCCGGCTTCCAGTACCCCAATGGAAAGATTCCCTGCTGCGTGGACCGGCGCGGCGCCGACCCGGTGCCGGAGCATGACAGTCACGGTGAGTTCATCTACATCGTCATGGAATACTTCCGCCACACCGGCGATCGTGCGCTCCTCTCGGAGCTCTGGCCCCGGGTAAGCGCCGCGGTGGGATACATCGATTCGCTCCGGCTCACCCGCCACGCCCCGGAGTTCCAGTCCGGAGCCCCGCAAGCCTTCTACGGTCTGTTGCCCCCCTCGATCAGCCACGAGGGGTATTCCGCCAAACCGATGCATTCCTACTGGGACGATTTCTTCGCGCTCAGGGGGTTGAAGGATGCGGCCGCAATGGCCGGCGTCCTGGGCCGGCCCGCCGACGCCGCCTCGATCGGCGCCATCCGCGACGAGTTTGCCAGCGATCTCTACGCCTCCATTGCGCTGGTCATGGCCCGGCACCGGATCGACTACATCCCGGGCGCCGCCGATCTGGGCGACTTCGACGCCACCTCCACGACGATTGCGGTCGCGCCCGGCGGCGAGCTGGGCCGCCTGCCCCAACCGGCGCTGGATCGCACCTTTGAGCGGTACTGGACCGCCGTCATGGCGCGGCAGGACACCGCGAACAAGTGGGACGCGTACACCCCCTATGAGCTGCGCACCGTCGGCACGCTGCTCCGGATGGGACGGAAGGAGCGCGCGCTCGACCTGCTCGACGGTTTCATGAAAGACCAGGAGCCTCCCGCCTGGAACCAGTGGCCCGAAGTGGTCTGGCGCGAGCCCCGCGCTCCGAAATTCAACGGCGATCTGCCCCATACGTGGGTCGGCTCGGATTTTCTGCGAAGCGTCTCGGACCTGTTCGTCTACGAGCGGGAGTCCGACAGTGCGCTGGTGATCGCGCAGGGAATTCCCGAGGCGTGGCTCGCGGACGCCGGGGTGGCGGTGAACCGGCTCAGCACCTGGTGGGGCGCGCTCTCCTATACGGCAGCGCGGCAGCCGGGTGGTGTGACGGTCTCGATTGCCGGCGGACTCCGCGTCCCCCCGGGCGGGCTCCTGGTGTATGCCCCCGGCGTCGGGCCGGTGTCCCGAGTCACGCTGAACGGCGCGCCGATGCCGCTCGGCCCCGGTGCGAGCGTCGTGGTCCGCGCGGTGCCGGTCCGGATCGCCTTCGAGCGATGACCTCCGAACACCAGCTTACCAACCGGCGCTATCGCGTCATGGTCACCCCATCGGGCGCGGGCTACTCGGCGCTGGGCGATGTCCTGCTCACCCGCTGGAGCAACGACTTCACGCGGGAGGCGGAAGGCTGGTTCCTCTACGTGCGGGACCTCGCGTCCGGCGATGTCTGGTCCGCCGGGCATCAGCCGGTGCTCCGCGATCCGGACCGCTACGAGTGTCGCGTAGCCCCGGGCCTGGTGACCATCGTTCGAGAGGACCAGGGCATCGAGATCGGCACCGAGATCCGGGTGGACCCTGACGCCGATGTCGAGTGGCGCCGCTATACCCTCACCAACCGGAGCGGACGGTCACGCCGACTCGAGGTGACCAGCTGTGCCGAAGTCGTCCTGAACACCGCCGCGGCGGACGCCGGGCATCCCGCCTTCTCGAAGCTGTTCGTGCAGACCGAGTACCTGCCGGAAACCGCCGCCCTGCTGGCCCGGCGGCGCCCGCGGAGTCCGGAGGAGCCGTCGCTTCACATGGGGATGGCGCTGCTGGATGGCGGCTCGAGCCCCGCCGGGCTCCAATGGGAAACCGACCGCGCCCGCTTCATCGGCCGGGGCCGCACCCTGGCCAATCCCCGCGCCCTGGCGATGTCCGAGCCGCTTTCGGGAACGGTGGGCAATGTGCTGGACCCGCTCCTGGCGCTCCGGCGTACCGTGGATCTGCAACCGGGAGCCGCCGCGTGCCTGTGCGGGGTGCTCACGGCGGGCACCGATCGCCGCGCCGTGGAGCAGGCGCTTGCCGCCGCGCGAATCGGCGGCGCCACCGGGGCGGTCTTCGCGGCGCACCCGGAGCTCGGGGATGCCACCAGCCTCCCCGCCCGGACGCCGGCTCGGTTCCGGCCCGCGCCGGGCACCCCGGCCCCGGCCCCTGCAAAAGAGCCGCTCCGGTTCTTCAACGGATATGGCGGCTTCTCGGCGGGAGGCGACGAATACGTCATCCGGCTCGACCGTTCGGTCGACGAACTCCGCCGCCCGCCGCTCCCCTGGACCAACGTCATCGCCAATCGGCACACCGGGTTCATCGCGTCGGAGAGCGGGTTAGGCTTCACCTGGAGCCGGAACAGCCGGGAGAATCGCCTGACCCCGTGGTTCAACGATCCCGTGTCCGATCCGGCCGGTGAGGCGCTCTACATTCGCGATGAAGCCGCCGGCCTGTTCTGGTCGCCGACGCCCTCACCGGTTCCCGGATCCGGTGCCTACGAGGTGCGGCACGGGTTCGGCCACACCACCTGGCGCCACCGGAGCCGGGATCTCGACCAGGAGGTCCTCTGCTTTGTGCCCCTGGACCGGCCGGTCAAGGTCATCCGTCTCCGGATCACCAATCGCGGCACCGCGCCTCGCCGTCTCTCGGTGTACTACTACGCCGAATGGGTCCTCGGTGCGTTGCGCGCCGAGGCGCGGGACACCGTGGTCACCGAGAGCGCCGAAGATGGAGCGGTGGTCCTCGCGGGCAACCCGGGGAGCGTCGACTTCGGCCGGCTGGTGGCGTTCGCCGCCGCCGATGGCCCGGCGGAAGAGGGACGCCACCATACCGCCGATCGGTCGGCGTTTCTGGGTCGCTATGGGAGTGCGGAGGCTCCCGAGAGCCTGGTCTCCACGGTATCCCTCGACGGACGCTGCGGCGCCGGCCTGGATCCCTGCGCCGCTTTCCAGCGGACCGCCACCCTCGCCCCCGGCGCCACCGGCGAGTGGACCTTCCTGCTCGGTCAAACCGAACGCCGCGAGGAGGCGCTGGCACTCACCCGCGCCCTCGCCGGCGCCCCGGCCATCCAGGCGGCGTTCGATGCGGTCTGCGCGTTCTGGCACGGACTGCTATCCGCTGTCCAGATCGAGACGCCCTCCCCGGCGATGGATCTGATGGTGAACGGGTGGCTCGCCTACCAGAACCTGAGCTGCCGGATGTGGGGACGCACCGCGCTCTACCAGTCGGGCGGAGCGTTCGGCTACCGCGATCAACTTCAAGATGCGGCCGCACTGGCGTGGCTCGCGCCCGCTCTGACCCGCGACCAGATCCTGCTCCACGCCGCCCACCAGTTCGCCGAGGGCGACGTGCTGCACTGGTGGCACCCGTCGACCGGGAGCGGTCTGCGCACCCGCTTCG
>JANNGX010000201.1:0-32492 GCA_031404115.1 Gemmatimonadales bacterium
TCGATCATCCGGAGGATGGAATGCAGCAGGCCGGAGACGGCGGCGAGGGGCTTGTCCTTTCCCTGGTGGGCGCGGCGCTGTCCGTAGAACTGGCGGAACAGCTCGTAGGTGCCGTCGAGGAGGTGGATGATCATGTGACCGAAGTTAGCGATTCAGGCCGGGCCGACATATTGTGTTTGCAATGGAGGACTCGCACCCCGTGGCCCAAACCGCAACGATCTACAATTTCGAAATCCAGCTGTCCCATGTGGATCGCGCGATCTACGAGTCACTGTCCCTTCGGGTCGCCTGCCAGCCCTCGGAGACCCCGGAGTATCTCCTGACCCGCGTGCTCGCGTACTGTCTGGAATTCGCAGAAGGGATCAACTTCGGCAAGGGACTGGCGGAGCCGAATGAGCCGGCCCTCGCGGTTCGCGATCTGACGGGGGCTCTCAAAGTTTGGATCGAGATCGGCGCCCCCGACGCCGCACGGCTGCACAAGGCCAGCCAGGCGTGTCCCCGGGTGGTGGTCTACACCCATAAGGACCCCCGGCATGTCCTGCCCCAACTCGCGGGTACCCGTATCCATCGCGTCGAGGCCCTCGAGTTCATCAGTCTGGACCGGGAGATGCTCGCCGCGCTCACGGCGCACCTGCAGCGTCGGTTGTCGTTCGCGCTGTCGGTGATCGACGACCACCTCTACATCACGGTGGGAACCGACACACTCTCGGGCGCTCTGGAGCGACACACGGTTGGGGTCGCATAGCGCCTGGCGCCTTACGGCAACACCCTGGTCAGCCAGCGCAGCGCGTTGAGCGCGAACTGCTTGTTGCCGATCCCCGGCACGTTCATCCCCATGATGCCCATTCGCTGCCCATTCTGATTCAGGACCGCCTGCGCCGAAAGCATTGCCGCCTCGGCGAGCACGATCACCCGTCCCCGGCCCAGCGAGAGGGACAGACCGACCACCCGCCCGCGCGCCGAGGTGGTGGGTAAGCCGTGGACGGCGTTGCGCCAGGCGATCCCCGGATTGCCGCTCGCGGCCGCCTGCTCCGGGGCCGCGCAATAGTCAGGTAGCGGCCGCTGCGGGTGTGAAAGTTGTAGTGCGCCTCGTCGATCGCGACCACCGGGTCGGTGCCGCGGGTATAGGCGGGGCGCGCCACGGACGTGTCGAAGGTGGAGTCGACCACCTGCTGGGCGCGGGCCGGCGCGGCGTTCAGGAGGCAGACGGCCAAGATGTGCGCCGGTAGAATTGTCTTCATCGCGGGGCCCATGAGGGCGGACTTGCGGTTGATACAAGAGCATCTCGCACGGGACGCGCCGAGCGCATGCATATCGCGGCGTCAGTTCAGCTCCGGTTTTCCGCCCGATCAGGATTCGCATCTCCGTCAGGGCTCGGTGAGCCAGATTGCAAAGGTCTGGGCGGGCCCGGTCTTGTCGATGACATGTACCGACAAGCGCACCCGCCCGCGGCGGTCCACGTCGAAGCGTATGAAGCCCGGTTTTCTCGCGGCGTACAGCGTATTGCTTTTGTAACGCACGGCGGCTTGGTGATCGACAATGCCGGATCCGCTGACGATCGTATACTTGGCGTACGGCCCCCTGAACACCTGCAGATTGTGATCGTGGCCCGCGGCGTACAGCAGGGGAGGCTTCACCGCAAAGGCCTCGCCTAGGCGCCTGCCCATGTACTCGTTTCGCCCGTTCGGCAGGTCCTGATTGGAAACGCCCAGCATGCGCGACACCGGGTAAATCGATCCAAGCACCGGCAGCGGGATCCACAGCCACCGCATGAAATCGCGCAGCGGAAAGATGTGCTTGCCAACCGACCAGTAGCCGCCCTTCTCACCACCGGACGCGAACGGGTGGTGTCCGGCAACGATGACGTGGCGTTGTCCGGCCACTCGCCAGCGTGGCGCTCAGCTGGGCGACGACCTGGTCTTCATCGATCGCCGCGCAACGCGAGGAGGAGCCGTAGGGCTTGCTGCGGTTGTGCAGCCACCACTGGGTGTCGAGGAACACCAGGCGGACGGTGGTTCCAACGTCCAGGCTCGCCGGCCCCGGACAGGCGGAATCGGGGAGTTGAATGCTGAGCCCCTTGACCCGCTCGCGGAGGTATTCCGAGACGCGCTCGATGGCGCCCTGGCCCCCCTCGCCCCAGCGCTCCCAGTCGTGGTTGCCGGCGAGGAAGATGGCCCGCCGCTGGCTCTTCCGCGCCACATCGAGTTGCACGTCGAGCCGCCGCTCCGCCTCGGCGCGCCCGGCAGCGCTTTCCGCTGGCAGCCCCTTCGGGTAAATGTTGTCGCCGAGATACACGATGACGCTCCCGCGAGGTGAGGCGGTCGCCTGACGGGTGAGCTCCACCAGGTTGGGATCCGGCTCCAGCGCCGCGGTCCCGGCGTCGCCCAGGAGAAAGATAGAAGCGACAATATCCCCTGACGCAATAGGAGCTACCGGGGGCGGAACGACCCGGCCGCCGCAGCCAGACGCGGAAATACAGAGAACAAGGACAGCGCCCCGAAAAGTCCCGCTCGATGACGGCACGGATTTCCTCACGTTCGATTCTCCGGTTCCATGAATGCGGGCCCCGTGACGCCGGGCGATGCGGGGGATCTGAAGCGGTGTCGCGGGCCGGGACTTCCCCGCGGAACCCTGGCCGGTGCTTACCGGGTTCCCCTCTCCCTATTTCCGGTCATACACCAGCAGTCGTAACGCGTTCGCGATCACGACCAGCGTGCTTCCTTCGTGCACCACCACTGCGGTGCCGATGCCGGCCGCGCCCACCCCAGTCGCGACCAGGAGCAGGACGATCACGCCGAGCGAGACTGCGAGGTTCTGCTGGATGATGGCGCGTGCCTTCCGGCTCAAGCCTATCGCAAAGGGCAGGCGCCCCAGGTCATCCCCCATGAGCGCCACGTCCGCCGTCTCCAGCGCGGCAGCCGTGCCCGCCCCTCCCATCGCGATCCCCACCGCCGCGTGGGCCAGCGCCGGCGCGTCATTGACCCCGTCGCCGACCATCGCCACCCGGCCCTGCTGGGCGAGCTCCTGGATCGCGGTGACCTTGTCTTCCGGAAGCAACCCGGCGCGGACCTCGTCGATCCCCACCGACCGAGCGACCGCGTTCCCCACGCCGGCATTGTCTCCCGTCAGCATGACGATCCGTTCGATCCCCGCCCGGCGCAGCTCGGCGAGGGTTTCACCTACGCCGGAGCGCGCCTCGTCGGCGATGCCGAGCACACCGAGCCACTCACCGGATCCGTCGCCCCCCGCCGCGGACTCGCGCCAGACCACCATGGTCGTGCGCCCTCCCGCCTCCAGTTTGGCCACCGCCTCACGGACGCCGACTGGCGGCGCCACCCCACTCTCTTCGAACATGAGCAGGCGACCCACCTCCACCCGCCGCCCCCCGATCGTCGATCGGATGCCCCGCCCCGTCACCGACTCGAGCTCCCCGGCCTCCGGCACAGGAAGCGAGCGTGCCTCGGCGGCTCGAATGACCGCCTTGGCAAGCGGGTGCTGCGACCGGCGCTCCACTACCGCGGCCGTGGCGAGCAGATCCGACGCGCTCGTTCCGCCGAGCGGCACCACGTCGGTCACCGCCGGCTCACCCTTGGTGATCGTGCCGGTCTTGTCGAGCGCTAGCACTTTCACACCGCCGAGCGCCTCCAGATGCGCGCCCCCCTTGATGAGGACACCCTTCCGCGCTGCCTGTGCGATCCCCGCCAGCACGGCCGCCGGCGTGCCCAGCGCGAGCGCGCAGGGCGAGGCGGCCACCAGCACCGCCATGGCCCGGTAGAAGGACTCCGCCCAGGTCCATCCCAGGAGGAGCGGGGGAACGACGATCAGAAGCGCATCGCCGATCAGCACCAGGGGCACGAAGATGCGCTCGAACTTATCGGTGAACTGCTGGGTGGGCGCCTTCTGGGTCTGCGCCTCCGCGACCAGCTTGATCACCCGGTCGAGGGTCCGGTCTCCCACGGCCGCGGTCACGTCGATGATCAGCGCGCCCTCGCCATTCACCGAACCGGCGAACACCGGGTCGCCCGGCACCTTGTCCACCGGGACGCTCTCTCCGGTGATCGGCGCCTGGTTCACACCGGATCTGCCCTCGCTGACCTTCCCGTCGACCGCGATCCGTTCGGCCGGCTTGACTACCACGCGGTCCCCGATCCGGACCTCAGCGATGGGCACCTCTTCTTCCCGACCCGCCCGGACCACGATCGCCACCTGGGGAGCCAGCTCGGCCAGCGCCGCGATGGCATGCCGGGCCCGTCCCAACGCGTAGTGCTCCAGGGCGTGGCCCATGCTGAAGAGAAAGAGGAGCAGCGCGCCTTCCAGCCATGCGCCCAGAATCGCCGCGCCGAGCGCGGCGACCACCATGAGCAGATCGATGTTGAAGTGGAAGCGTCCGCGACGGAGGTCCCAGAGAAAGTGGCCGACGTTGTCGCGCGCGCCGAAGAAATAGGCGCCCACGAAGAGTGCGACAGAAACCGCGGGAGGGGCCCCGAGAAACCGGCCGGCGATCCACCCGGTGGCGGTCAGGGTGCCCGCGACGAGGCTCCACACCAGCTCGCGGTTGCGCTGGTACCATCCCGCCGCGGCTGCGGGCTCGGATTCTGGTTCGGAGGGAGCGGCGTCAGAAACGGTCCTGGCGCCGCTGGCCCGGAGGCGTTCCTCGATCGTGGCGCGATCGGTGCGCCGGCGGTCGTACTCCACCCGCGCCACCTGGGCGGCCAGGTTGACCGACGCGGCCGTGACACCGGGCAACCGGGAGAGGTCGCTCTCGACCCGCTGGCCATCGTCCTCGCTCCCCACCAGCTCGAACGGAATCACTTCATGGCCATACCGATTGGTGACCTCGGCACCCGAGGCCTGAGCCAGTGCCGTGATCTGGGCAAGCGTCAACCGCTCAGGGTCGTAGTGCAGGCAGAGCTGCGCCTCCCCGACGGCTTGGGGTTCGGCCCCGGGAGCTGGATCGGCTTCCCCCGCCCGCACCACGTGGACGCGCAAGACCTCCTCGCGGCGCTCGAGCAGCCGGATGAGCCGCGCGACGCAGGCGTCCTGGAGCTCCCCGACTTCGGGCAGGACCAGAGGGAGATTCAGTCGCACCGATCGATCTCGAAGTTCCTGGCTGGCCGGGGCCCCGGACGAGTGTTCCATGGCGCCTGCTCCTACTCGGGATGCGTTGTCGCAAGGCGCAGGGCGTTCAGGGTCACCGCGAGCGAGGCCCCAAGGTCCCCCAGTAACACGGCGACCGCAAGAGTGACGTGGCCGGACACCGCGCCGGCGGCGAGCGCGACTTTAAGGCCGATGGCCAGCGCGATATTGAAGCGAATGGTACGGCGGGCCCGGCGACCGAGTCGGATCGCGTACGGTACCTTGAGAAGGTCATCCGCCATGAGGGCGACATCGGCGGTCTCGATGGCGGCAGGAGACCCTGCGGCGCCCATGGCGATCCCGATGCTCGCCTCGGCCAGGGCCGGCGCGTCGTTCACCCCATCGCCCAGCATGGCGACGGTGTGATACATGGATCTCATCTCCCGTACTACGGCCACCTTCTGCTCCGGCAGCAGGCGGGCCCTGACATCGGAGATGCCGACCGCCCGTGCCACGCTCCGTGCCGGGCCTTCTGCATCACCCGTGAGCAGCACGATCGGCCGGATGCGCAACCCGTGCAACCGTTCGACGAAGCCCCTCGCTTCCGGCCGGACCCCGTCCTCGAGCCCGATCACCGCGCTGAGCCCGCGTTCGGTGACCGAGGCGAACACCCACGAGGTCCCGTCCTCCAGGTTGCCCCAGAGTGCCGCCGCAGTAGGGCCAACGACGCGTTCGGTGCCAACGGCCACACGCACTCCGCCGACACTCGCCGTGATTCCATGGCCCGGAAGCGCCTTGACATCGTGGATTGCGCCCTTCGGAAGGACCCCGCGCGACGCGCCGTAGCGCACGATCGCGCGTCCGACAGGGTGTTCGGACCGAGCCTCCAGTGTGGTAACCAGCTGGAGCAGCTCCCCCTCCTCGGCGGCAGGGAGCACGCGGAAGCTGGTAACCTCGAGTTGCCCGGTGGTCAGCGTTCCCGTCTTGTCGGTGGCCAGCGACGTGATGGATCCCAGCCGCTCCAGGTGCTCCCCGCCCCTAATCAGGACTCCATGCCGCGCGGCGCTGGTCAGCGCGCTCACGACGGACACCGGCGTGGCGATCACCAGCGCACAAGGACACGCAATAACCAGCAGCGTAATTCCTCGGACAAACCATTCCAGATAGGTCCCCGCGCCGAGCATTGGCGGCACGACGATGATCAGCAGGGCCACTAGGGTGACGACGGGGGTGTAGACCCGGGCAAACCGGGCGACGAATTGCTCGATCGGCGCCCGCCGGCTCTCCGAAGCTCGAACCAGTTGGACGATCCTCGCGACCACGCTGTGGCTGGCGTCGGAGGTGACGTCGATATCGAGCGCCCCGTCCGTGTTCATGGTCCCCGAGAAGACCGCGTCCCCGGGACCCTTGAGCCGGGGCACCGACTCGCCGGTGATGGCGGACTCGTTCACCGCAGAGGTGCCCGCCACGACACAGCCGTCGGCGCCGATGCGGTCGCCCGGGCGGACCCGGATGCGATCACCGATCTTGAGGTCCCCCGCCGCCACTACCTCGGTGGCACCATCGGGCAGGAGCCGGTCGGCCTGTTCGGGCGCGAGCCGCAACAGCGCGGCGATGGAGCGACGGGACCGGTCCGCGGCATGCCGTTCCAGCAGCTCGGCCACGCAGAAGAGGAAGGCGATCGTGGCGGCTTCAAAGGGCTCGCCGATGACGATCGCCGCCACGATGGCGACCGACATGAGAAAATTCATGTCGAGCCGGAAGCGTCGGAGCGCCCGCGCGCCGGCGCCGAAAAAGTTGGCGCCCCCGACGAGAGATGCGGCCGTGTAGAGCACGCCGGCCGGATCGACGCGGATCGCGAGCCACCCCGGCTCGCGGGACACCGGCATCATCAGCCCAACGACCACACCGCCGAGCCAGAGGAGGCCGGCGGCATAGGTGCGGAAGGCGAACCGCGAGCTCCATGGCGATGGACGCGCCTGCCCATCAACCTCAGACATGGGGCCCCTACCTTTCCGGCTCGGACGCGGAAGCTCCGGGGGGGCCGCTCAGGTGGAACCCCTCCGCAGCCGCTGCGATGATGACGACACCGTCGCCGTGACGCCCGGTCGCCCCGGCGTGGCGGACGATCGCGGACCACCGCTGGACCTCCTCCGGGGTGCCCATGGCTTCGATCCGGTTCATCAGTTCGACCTTCTGGCTGACCTGTACCGAATACTCGGCATCGGATTCATCCAGGCCCGCAACGACCCGGCGGGCGTCGGTGAGAAAGAGGTCCCGGCATCCCGCGTCCACCAAAGCACGGATGATCCGGGCAACGAGCTGCGGTCGCACGTACGCCTGAAGAATCTGGTAGCTCATGCGGTGCTCTCCTCTCGATGGTCGGTCCGGCGACGGCGCTCCACCCACACATACACCGCGGGCAGCACCAGGAGCGTGAGCAGCGTCGCGGGAATGAGCCCCCCGATGACCACCGTCGCCAGCGGTTTCTGCACCTCCGCGCCGGCGCCGCCGGCGATGGCCATGGGCAGGAAGCCGAGCGCGGCCACCAGCCCCGCGGTCAGAATAGCCCGGAGCCGGACTCGCGCGGCGTCGAACGCGGCCTCCTCGGCGCTGGCACCTTCCGCCCGACGCTGCTTCACGTAGCTCATCAACACCAGGCCGTTAAGGACTGCCACCCCGAACAAGGCGATGAATCCGACCCCCGCGGAGATCGACAGCGGCATGCCGCGGACGGCGAGCGCGAAGATGCCTCCGCTGAGCGCGAACGGCACGTTGAGGTAGATGATGCCCGCGAGCATCGCAGAGCCCTGGCTCAGGAACAGCAGCACGAAGATCAGTCCGAGAGCCGCCGGCACCACGATCATCAGCCGTTGGGTGGCCTGGGCCAGGTTCTTGAATTGCCCGCCCCATTCGGTGAAGTATCCGGCCGGCATGATTCCCGCACTCTCCAGCGTGGTCTGTGCCTCTCCGACGAACCCGGCCAGATCGCGGCCCCGGACGTTCATCTCCACTGTGATGCGCCGCCGGCCGCTCTCATGGCTGATCTGGGCGTGGCCGTCCTCGATCCGGATCTCAGCGAGCTGCGAAAGGGGAATGACCTGTCCACCGGGAGCCATGACGGTCAGGCCCGCAAGCTGCGCCGGATCCCGCCGGGATTCCGGGGCAAAACGGACCTGGATGGGAAAGCGCCGCTGCCCCTCGAGGACCACCCCGGCCTCTCGCCCTCCGACGGTTCCGACCACATCCAGCACGTCCGCGGCATTGATGCCATAGCGGGCGATGGCCGCGCGATTGAGGATGACCCGCAGAAGGGGCAGACCGGCGGTCTGCTCCGCCTTGACATCGGCTGCGCCTGGCACCCGTTCCAGGACCCTCACCGCCTGCTCCGCAGTGCGCTCCAGGGTGGCGAGATCGTCCCCGTAGATCTTGAGGGCGACATCGGAGCGCACACCCGAGATCAATTCGCTCACCCGGAGCTCGATCGGTTGCGAATAGCTGAAGATGGTTCCGGCCATGTTCTGGGCCAGGGCGGAGTCTATGGCAGAGATCAGGTCTTCCCGATTGTGCGCGGTGGTCCATTCGCTCGGCGGCTTGAGCATGACCAGGACGTCCGAGATCTCGACCCCCATCGGGTCAGTGGCAATTTCCGCCCGTCCCGTCTTGGACACCACCGTCACCACCTCGGGAAAGCGCTTCAGGACCTTCTCCAGTTGGGTTGTCTGGCGCACCGATTCTTCGAGTGACACGCTCGGCAGCCGCCACGCCTGCAACGCCAAGGCCCCCTCATCCAGCCGGGGAATGAATTCGGCGCCCAGGAACGGCGCCACGCCCAGGCTCACCAGGAAGAGGGCTGCGGCGCCGGCAATCCAGCGGCGCGGCGTCCGGATGGCGTTCCGGACCAGCGGCTCGAGCCAGCCGCGGGACCGGTGCACTATGAAGCTCTCCTCTTCCTTGATCTGCTTGGGCAGGAACAGCGAAGCAAGCACCGGGATCAGCGTGAGCGACAGCACCAGCGACCCGACCAGCGCAAAGAGCACCGTGAGGGCCATGGGCTTGAACATCTTCCCCTCGATACCGGTGAGACTCAGGATCGGGAGATACACGATCGAGATGATCGTCACACCGAACGCCGTGGAACGGAGCACCTCCCGGCTTGCCTGCAACACCTCCCCGGACCGCTCCTCGGAGGTGAGCGGCCGACCCAGTTGATGACACCGCAGGGCGATCAGTCGTACCGCGTTCTCGATGACGATGACCGCACCTTCCACAATGAAACCGAAATCGATCGACCCGAGGGACATCAGGTTGCCCGAAATCCCCATGGCCCGCATCCCGATGAAGGCGGCCAGCAGGGACAACGGAATCGCGGAAGCGGCGATGAGTCCGGCCCGGAGATTCTTGAGCATCAGGAACAGCACGACGACAACCAGGAGCGCGCCCTCGGCCAGGCTCTTGGCGACGGTGGAAATGGTCCGCTTGATGAGCTCGGTCCGGTCGTAGAACGGCTCGATGCTAACGCCGAGCCGCGTTAAACCCGGCTTCATGGTTTCGACCGCTTCCTTGGTACGGTTTACCACTTCGCGCGAGTTGGCGCCCAACAGCATGAGCACGATCCCGGTGACCACCTCACCGTTCCCATCCCGGGTCACCGCGCCCTGCCGGACCATCGGGGCAAACTGCACATCACCCAGTTGGCGGATGTAGGTGGGGGTACCGTCCCGCGGGTCACTCGCCACCACGATGTTGCCGACATCCTCGAGCGAGGCCACCAATCCCTCGCCCCGAATCAGGTACTGTTCGGCATTCTTCTCGATGTAGGCGCCGCCGGCGTTGGCGTTGTTCCGTTCCAGCGCCTCGAACACCTGGGTCATCGACACCCGATACTGGATGAGCCGCTCGGGACGAAGCTGGACCTCATACGTCTTGAGTTCTCCGCCGAAGGAGTTGACCTCGACGACTCCCGGCACGGCCCGGAGCCGCGGGGCAATCTCCCACTCCAGAATGGTGCGCAGCTCCATCTGGCTCTTGCCCGCGCCACGAACCTCGAACTGATAGATCTCCCCCAACCCGGTGGAGACCGGCCCCATCTCGGGGGTACCGTAGCCTGGTGGGATGTCATCGCGGGCCGCCTGTACCCGCTCGTTGACCAGTTGGCGGGCGAAGTAGATGTCGGTACCGTCCTCGAACACCACCGTGACGGCCGAGAGGCCGAACCGGGAGATCGAGCGCACCTCCTGCAGGCGGGGCAGGCCGCTCATCGCCAGCTCCACCGGTGTGGTGATGAAGCGCTCCACTTCCTCGGGCCCCAGCGCGGGCGCCGAGGTGAGCACCTGCACCTGCACGTTGGTGACATCCGGCACCGCGTCGATGGGCAGGCTCCGCATAGCTGCCAATCCGCCCAGGATCAGTACAACGGCCAGGGCGAGAACCATGAACCGGTTCCCCAGAGACCATTCCAGAATCTTCTCGATCATTGGGCCCCTTACTCCGGTTCTCCGAGGGTACCTTTTCTGAATTCGGACTTGAGTGCGAGGGAACCGCGGGTGACCACCGTTTCGCCGGTCGTGAGCCCCTTGGTCACCAGAATCCATCCTCCCACCTCGGCACCCACCGTAACCTCCCGGCGCTCGAAGGTGAGCGCACCTCCCGTCTTGACGAACACGATGGTGGCAAGTCCGTCCCGCTGCACCGCCGCCGAGGGAACGTAGAGTCCTCTCCGGGCGCCGCCATCGAGTACCGCGCCGATGACGCGGACGGTGGCAAACATCCCGGGGCGCAACACCCCCGCCGGATTGGGGAGCAGTACCCGGACCTTGACCGTTCTGGTCTGTCGTTCCACGACGCCACCAACACTGCTGACCCGACCGGTAAAGACCTGGTCCCCGGTCGTGGTAGTCTTGACCTCGACCCGCTGACCTCGCTGCACCCGGCCCAGCGCCTGCTCGTAGACGTCGATGGCGATGGCGACCTCCCGGAGGTCCACCACCTCGAACAGCCCCTCGCCCGGCTGCACGACCTTTCCGATGGCCGCGGCGCGGCTCGCGACGATCCCGGCAATTGGCGTTCGTACCGTTACTTCCGAGGAGAAGTGCCGCGCGACCTGGAGCTGGCGCAGGTCCGCGTCCGAGAGACCCAGGGCATGCAGGCGGTTCTCCGCCGATTCCTTGGTGGCCCGGGCCCGTACCGCCTCGGCATCGGCGAGCCGCCACTCCCGTTCGGAGCTGATCTTCCGATCGAAGAGTTGCTTCTCCCGATCGGCGATCTCCCGGGCCACATCGGCGAGGGTGACCGCCGCCAGGTAGTCACCAGTGAATTGGCCGAGCTCCGGGGAATCGATGGCCGCCAGCGATTGGCCGTCCGTCACCCGGTCTCCTTCGGCAACGAAAAGTCGGGTGACCCGCCCGGCTACCCGTGCGCCGATCTGGGCGAACCCGGAGGGAGAAGCCTCGATCTCGGCGGTTGCCTCCAGCAGATCGGTGACGGGCCGCTCTTCGACCGGCGCCGTCTGGATTCCGGCATTGCCCACCTGTTCCGGAGTCAGGGTGATGCGGCTGCGAGCGGCAGCAGAAGTGTCGACAGCGGTGGAATCGGCGGCGGCTGCGGAGGACGACTCCCGCGATCCGCAGGCGGCCACGAGGACCGCGGACAGGAGCAGGTGACAGAAGCGCGCCATGCGGTTACTGCCTTTCATTCGCAAGCGGTGGTACTTCACCAATTGCCAATCCCAGGGCGATACGCTGTTCGACCAGCTCGGTCAATGCTTCGAGGTAGGCCAGCCGGGCCTCGACCAGGTCGCGGCGCACCGTACTGAACACCAGCAGGCCGATCTTGCCGGCGCGAAAAGATTCTTCAGCGAGCCGAAGATTGTCGGACATCCGTTCCACCACATCGCGGTCGAATCCCGATTGCGCTTCGAGGGCGCGGGTGTAGGCCTGAAACGCATCTTGCACCTCACGCTGAACCTGGAGCCGCTGGGACTCTTCGATGATGCGCGCCCGCTCCAGGAAACCGGAGGCGTCGGCGCGCTCGGACTGGCCTCGGTTGAACAGGGGGAGTGACAGCGAAAGGCCGAAGGTGAGGAAGCGATTCTCATCCTGGCCCGTCACGGCGCTCAGGGCGGGGTCCGGCACTGCCAGGCGGCGGGCCAGGCGTAGCGTGGCTGCGGCCGCCTCACGCTCGAAGGCCGCCGCGCGCAGATCGGCACGCCGGGCGAGGGCCAGCGCGATGAGTTCGACCTCGCTCCGGGTCTCCACGGCAGTCAGCACCAGGTCGCCCAGGGGCTCCAGCCGCTCGGAGGCGGCCAGCCCGATCTCGGCCGACAGCAGGACCACAGCCGAGGCGTAGTCGCGCTCGGCCCGGAGCCGGGCCCACCGCTCGCGGCTCGCCGCCGCGGCTGCCACGTTGACCTCGAGCTGGGTGCCCGCGCCCATGGCGAGCCGCTCATCTGCGGCCGCCCTGAGTTGCATCGCTACCTGCTCCGCCTCCACCGTCGTCGCGACGCGAAGCCGGGCGATTTGCGCAAGCAGGAATGCCCGGGTGACGCGGGCAGCGACCTCCTCTCCACGCCGGAGCAGTCGCGCATCCGCGGCGGCCGACCGCCGGTCCGCCGCATCGATCCGCGCGCCCCGCTTCCCGCCCAGCTCGAACCGCTGGCTGAGCCCGATGTCACGGATCCCCTGAGAGCTATCGACGGTGGTGAGGCGGCCCAGCCCGGCGGAAACCTCGGGGTTGTAGACCCACGCTCGTGCCGCCCGGCTCAGCGCCCGGACGGCGGCCGCATCGGCTTGGGCAATCCGAAGGTCCGGGTTCAACAGCGCAGCGCGCTCGAGCGCTGCGGCGAGCGTAATGCTGGGAGCCTGTGCGCGTGCACTCGATGCGGCTCCGGAGAGCGCCACGAGCACCGCGCACGCGAGGTGCCCGCGTGACGACATGGAACAACTCCTTCATTTTACCGGCGCGCTATTCGCGCCAATCGACCTGGAACGGAAGGACTACGGAAAAACGGTGGGGGTCAGGCGATTGGAGGGCGTGTCCCGGGCTGGGGGGCGGGGAGTTCTGCGGAGAGCTCGAAGTTGGGCCAGCGTACGGTGCGGGGTGGCTGGAGTGCCTTGGTACGACGGTCGACCTCGCGGACGGGCGCCGTCGGGCCATGGCAACCGCAGGAGTGGCAGAGCACCGCGCAGCCGTGTTCCTGCTGATCGGCAGGGGCTCGGCGGTGCTCGGCGTCCGGCGCGTCTGCAAAGTCGCCTTCCTGGGCGTAATGCGTAGCCCACTCGACCAACTCCGGACCAGCGGGAGTGAGCGAGATGAACAAAAACCACAGGATGAGGCGGCACATCATTAGGATATCCTATATCTTTGCCCTTGCGGGGTCAACGCCCATGGCAACGTCAGAACGAGAACAGGGCACGCCCCCGACTGCCGGAGTACTCGCGCCGCCCGTGCTCATCTACATCGGGCCACTGTTGGCCGGAGTCCAGCCTTCCGGCGCGCCAGAACCAGTCCGGAGCCCTGGAAGCCGACGACGGCGTTGGTCACCAACGGGCCCTATCGCTTCACCCGCAATCCGATGTATCTGGGCTTCACACTTCTCTACCTCGGCGCCGCGTTCTGGGTCAACACAGCCTGGCCCGTGATTCTCTTACCGCTGGTGCTTGCCGTGATGCACTACGGAGTCATCGTCAGAGAGGAGGCCTATCTCGAGCGGGTGTTCGCTGAAGAATATCGAACGTACCGGCAGCGGGTGCGGCGCTGGCTCTAGATGCTGGCCGAGGGGCGCCGCCGATCCCGTTCTTGACTCTATACCATAGTATAAGGTGCATCTTCCTGGTGAGTTATGACCCTGACGATCGGTGGATTGGCCAAGCGGACGGGTGTGAGCGTTCAGACCCTGCGTTACTACGAGCGCCGGGCCCTCCTCAAATCCCCCAAGCGAACCCCGTCGGGTTACCGGCAATACCCCGAGGACGAGGTCCAGCGGGTCGAGTTCATCCGGCGCGCCCAGGGGCTGGGCTTCACGCTGGAGGAAATCGGGGAGCTCCTCTCGCTCCGGGTCTTGCGCGGAGGCCGCTGCCGGGGAGTGGAACAAGCGGTCCATAGGACCCAGCAGCGGGTCCACGAGCGGCTCGAACAGCTCACCCGTCTGAATAGGACGTTGACCCGCCTCATCCAGGCCTGTAAAGAGGGTCGAGCCACCGACCATTGCCCGATACTTGAAGCCCTGGAGGGCGAGGAGACATCGTGACTGAACGGGTCGAGTTGGTCTATTTCGAGGGCTGTCCGCATGTCGCGGAGGCCAGGAATGAGCTCAGCAATGCGTTGCGTGTGTGCGGACTGCCGCCCACCTGGCGGGAGTGGGACACCGGGAGCCCCGACACGCCCGGGCACCTCAAGGGGTATGCCTCCCCCACGATCCTGGTCGACGGATCTGATGTCGCCGGCGTACCCGCAGGGTCGGGAATGGGATGCACTCTCGCCGGCGCGCCGCGCGCCGAGGTCATTGTCGCCGCACTGAATGAACGGTAGACGGATGAAAGGTGACGGTTCCCCGGGGATCCAGCTTCGCCACGCCTGGAGATCGCTTGCCCGGCGTCCGACGCTTTCTCTCGTCGCGCTCATCACGCTCGGCCTGGGCATCGGCACCAATACCGCGATTTTCTCCATCATCAACGCGGTTCTCCTCAAGCCGCTTCCCCTCACCGATCCCGCACAGCTCGTGATGGTGTGGCGCACCGCGCCAAGCCAAGGCCTCGCTGAAGGTCTCGTCTCCTATCCGGATTTCAAGGACTGGCGCGAGCAGTCACAGGCCTTCGCGGGGCTGGGAGCGTACTGGACCTTCCCGAATGGCGATGTGAACGTGACCGGCGGTACTCAGCCCGAACGGGTCTCGGTGGCTCGCATTACCCCGGGGTTCTTCGAAACCCTGGGGGTGATCCCCCTGCACGGAAGAACCTTCCTGCCGGAGGAGAGCGTCGTGGGCAACCACCGTCGCGCCATCGTGAGCTACGGACTGTGGCG
The DNA here is from genome assembly GCA_031404115.1 of Gemmatimonadales bacterium. Classification (GTDB taxonomy): domain Bacteria; phylum Gemmatimonadota; class Gemmatimonadetes; order Gemmatimonadales; family GWC2-71-9; genus JABFSM01. The sequence continues at coordinate 15,097 of JANNGX010000201.1, forward strand.
GCGGCAGTTTGGTGGAAACCCTGCCCTCCTCGGCAAGAACGTCATGGTGAACGGTTTCCCCTACGAAGTCGTGGGCATCACGCCGTCCGGGATAGAGGCGCTGGGCGGAGCACTGGGCACCGACGTCGATCTCTGGCGCCCCCTCGTCCCCAACGACAATCAGACCGGTGGGCGCGACGCCCGGAAGCTCAAGGTCGTGGGACGGCTCCGCCCCGGCGTGACTCTGCAGCAGGCGGAGGCAGAGTTGGCGGGTGTCGCCTCCCGACTGGCCCAGACCTACCCGGAAACCAATCGTGATGCCGGCGTCCGCCTGATCGCCCTTCGTGAACACGTCGTCAAGGATGTACGGCGCGGCCTGATCCTCCTGCTCGCCGCGGTCGGTATCGTGCTGCTGGTGGCCTGTGTGAATGTGGCCAACCTGCTGCTCATCAAGGCCGCGTCGACCCGGAAGCAAGTGGCGGTGCAACAGGCGCTGGGCGCTTCGCCGCTCCGGCTTCGTCTTCAGGTGCTGACCGAAAGCCTGATGCTGAGTGGCGCCGGCGCGGCGCTCGGGCTGCTCATTGCCTATACCAGCGTCAAGGCGGTCGTGGCCTTCGGTCCCCGGGACATTCCGCTCCTGTCGGATGCGCGCATCGACGGTGCGGTGCTGGTCTTCACCATCGGGGCGACGCTGCTGACCACGGTGCTGTTCGGGATGGTCCCCACATTCCAATCGGCGGGGGCGGACTCCACGATCCTGCTTCGTCAAGCCGGCGGCCGCTCCCGGAGCGTGCGCGAGCATCGCCTCATGGGCGCGCTCACCGTCTCGCAAATTGCCCTCGCCATGACCCTGCTCACCGCGGGTGGCTTGCTGCTCCGGAGCTTCCAGGCGCTCCTGCGGGTGGATTTGGGACTCGACGCCAGACGGGTCCTGACCTTTCAGGTCGAGCTGCCCATGGCGACAACGTATCCGACCCAGCCGGCAAGGGATGCCTTCCTGGCCAATTTGCTTGGCCGTATTGAGGGCCTTCCGGGAGTCGAGGCCGCGACCTTCGCCAACGCGCCCCCGATCGATGAACAGGCCAGCGAGGTCGCGTTCCGCCTGCCCGGCCTGGCGGACGACCGGGTATTCAATGCCAATCTCCGGGTCGTGGCCCCAGGCTACTTTGTCCTGCTGGGCATTCCGATAGCCGCGGGCCGCGATTTCGGGCCCGGCGACGGACGCGAATCGCCTCGGGTCGCCGTGGTGAGTACCACGCTCGCGCGAGCGATGTGGGGGGCCGAGAGCCCCATTGGCGCGCGGATCGCGCTGCCCTTTGGGGGCGACGCCGAGATGGTGGGCGTATCCGGCGATGTGCGGACCGGTGGGCTCGACGGAAGCCCGAGCCGCACCATCTACGTTGCCGCGGCGCAGGTCACCTGGAATTTCATGACCGTCCTGGTCAAGACCGGCCCCGCCCCCCGCACGATCGCGCCAAGCGTGCAGGCGTTGGTGCGCGAACTTGACGCGAATCTTCCCGTGCATCATGTCCGCACCATCGACGATCTGGTCGACGGATCGGTGGCTCGGCAAGGTTTTCAGATGGTGCTGGTCGGCGCGTTTTCCCTCCTGGTGGTGCTGCTGGCGGTGGTCGGTACCTACGGGGTCGTGTCGTACACCGCGAGTGAGCGCACCCGGGAGCTGGGGATTCGTATGGCGCTGGGTGCCAGCTCGGAGAATATCAGGCGCCTGGTGTTAGTTGGAGGGGCTCGGCTGGCGCTGCTCGGCATCCTGATCGGGCTTGCCGCGGCCGCCGGGTTGAGCCGAGTACTGTCCCGGTTCGTCTTCGGCATCAGCGCTCTGGATGCGGTCACCTTCGTGGTGGCTCCGGTCCTGCTCGCGGCGGCGGTGCTGATCGCGACCCTCATCCCGGCACACCGCGCGACCCGGGTCGATCCAATGCAGGTGCTCCGGATCGAGTGAGCACTCGTTCGCCGAGCTTACCCCATTCAGCTACTCGCAGTGGACCCTGATGCCGGCAGGTTCAGCCGGGCGAAGTGCTCGGTGGGCTCACGGACACCTTCGCCGGCGCGGCATATCGCAGATACAGCGCAGGAAGGAAGAAGAGGTTGAGCACGGTGCTCGACAGCAACCCCCCGATGATCACGATGGCCATGGGGTGCTCGATCTCCTGACCGGGCTGCTCCCCGAAGGCCACCAGCGGAACCAGTGCCAGCCCCGTCACCAGCGCGGTCATCAGGATCGGAGTGAGCCGCTCCCGGGCACCTTGAATCACCAGATCGCGTCCGAACGGCACCCCTTCCTGCTCCTGCAGGTGCCGATAGTGACTCACCAGCATGATCCCGTTGCGGGCCGCGATCCCGAGTACCGTCACCAGGCCCACCAGCGCGCCCAGCGAGAGTATGCCGCCGGTCAGCAGCACGGCAAAGATGCCTCCCACCAGCGCGAACGGCAGCGTGAGCACCAGCAACCCGGTGAGCCGCGCCGTGCCGAAATCGCTGTAGAGAATGACCAGCACCCCCAGCACGGCAAGCGCCGCGAGGCCCAGCATCTGGGTCCGCGCCGCCTTCTGCGCGGCGTATTCTCCCAGATACTCCGGATGATATCCGGCGTCGAAGGTCAGTTTGCTTACTGCCGTCTCGAGCTCGCGGGCCGCGCTGCCCAGGTCGCGGCCCGCGACATTGGCGGTGACGTCGAGCTTGCGCGAGGCGTGCTCACGGGTGATCTCGTTGAGGGCCGGCACGATCCGCACGTCCGCCAGCTCGGACAGGGGCGCGGTGCCGCCTTGCGGCAGGGCAATGGCGAGGCGCTGAATGGCGAGGGGATCGCTCCGGATCGAAGGCACCCCCCACACCACCACGTCGAAGGACTTTTCTCCTTCGTAGATCTGGCCCACCGTCGTGCCCTTGATCAGGGTGGCCACCTGGCGCCGGATCGCCCCAGCGGTGAGGCCGAGCCGCCCCGCCGCCTCGTCCCGGATTCTGACCTCCACTGACGGAATCAGCACCTGGGCCTGGACTTTGACATCGACGAGCCCGGGCACCTTCCCCATTGCCGTCCCGACTTCCGCGGCCTTGGCTCGGAGCACCTCGAGGTCGGGGCCGTAGAGCCGCACCACCAGCGAGGCGCTGGCCCCGGTGAGCACTTCCTTGATCCGCTCGCGCAGATAGGTCAGCACGTCGCGATAGAGGCCGGGATAACCGTCGACGGTCTCCTGGATTTTTGCCAGCGTCCCGTCGTAGTCGGCCTTCGGATCGACGCTGATCCAGAGCTCGGTGAAGTTGGGTCCCACCACCTCGTCGGCCACCTCGGCGCGGCCGATGTGGGCCCCGAAGTTGCGCACCCCGGGAATAGCGCGCAGCTCCTTGCTGGCACTCACCGTCAGGCGCGTCATCGCCTCAAGCGACGTGCCCGGTTTCTCGACGAAGTGCATCAGGAAGTCGTATTCCTTGAAACGGGGCAGGAATTCTTCGCCCAGAAACGGCACCACCGCCACGGTCGCCGCAAATGCCCCGGCCAGGAACAGCAGCGCCCGCTTCGGGCGGTCCAGCAGCCGCGGGAGCACCCTGGCGTAGCGCACGTCCAGCCACTTCGCCACCGGGGTCTGGTGCGCTTCAGGGCCCACCTTGGAGAGCAGGAGCATCGAGAGGGCGGGCGTCACCAGCAGCGCCACGAACAGCGACGCCACGATGGCGGAGACGTACGCCAGCGCCAGGGGCCGGAAGAACGACCCGGCCAGCCCGCCCAGAAAGAACACCGGCAGAAAGACCAGCACCACAATCATGCTGGCGTACACCACCGAGCTCCGCACTTCGAGCGAGGCGTCGAGCACCACGCCGAAGACCGGCTTCGGCTCGGCGAGCTGCCGGTTGAGCCGGAGCCGCCGGAGGATGTTCTCCACGTCGATGATCGCGTCGTCCACCACTTCGCCAAGGGCGATCACCAGCCCGGCAAGCACCATGGTATCCAGCGTGCCGCCGCGGTACCGCATCACCAGCGCGCCCGCGAGCAGCGAGAGCGGGATGGCGGTCAGGCTGATCACCGAGGTGCGCCAGTCGCGCAGGAACACCAGCAGCGTCAGCACCACCAGTACGCAGCCGATCAGCAGCGCGCGGTTGAGATTGCCCAGCGAGTGCTCGATGAAGGTGGCCGGCCGGAAGATGGCCGGATCCACCACCACGTCTCCCAGCGCCGGCGCCAGCGCGGCGAGGGCATCCTCCACGCCGCGGGTTATGTCCAGCGTGTTGCCCCAGGGCTGCTTCTCCACGATCAGCAGGAGCCCGGGCCCGTCGTTGATCACCGCGTCGCCGATGGGCGGCGGGTTGCCCACCTCGAGCCGGGCCACCGTGCCCAGCCGGAGCGGCACCCCCCGGTGCACCGCGACCGGCGCGGCGGCCAGTTGCCCCAGGGTCGTCACCGTAGGCGGCTGGGCCACCGGCAGGCGCTGGTTGGGCATGTCGACAAATCCCCCGGCGCCCAGGGCCACCGCATCGCCCGCCGAGCGGGCCACGTCGTCCAGGGTGACCTGGTGCACCCGCAGCCGCTCGGGATCCACCAGGACCTGAAACTGCTTGTTGCGCTGCCCCCAGACCGCCACGTTGGCCACGCCGGGCACCGCGATCAGCCGGGGCCGGATGGTCCAGAGCGCCAGCGTCGTCAGATCGGTCTGGGAGAGCGTGGGCGACGTGAGTCCGATCTTGAGCACCCGACTGGTGGAGGAGAGCGGCGAGAGCAGCACCGGCGCGTGGGCCACCGACGGCAGCGTTGCCGCGACCCGCGCGAGCCGCTCCTGCACCAGTTGCCGCGCCTGCAGCACGTCGGTGCCGGTCCGGAAGATCAGGACCACGCTGGACAGGCCGAGCACCGACTTGGAGCGGATGGTCTGGACGAACGCGGTGCCGTTGAGGCCGTGCTCCAGCGGCACGGTGATCAGCCGCTCCACCTCGTCGGTGGAGAGTCCCGGCGCCTCGGTCTGGATCTCCACCAGCGGTGGGGCGAATTCCGGGAAGACGTCGAAAGGCGCTTGGCGGACGGTGATCGCGGCGAGCACGGCGAAGGCCACCATCAATACCACGACAGCAACCCGGAGGCGGAGGGCGAGCCCGATGAGGCGGCGCATGGCGGTGGCGCCTACTTCCCGGCGCCGAACTCGGTGCCGAAGAGTTCGGCCACTCCGGTGGTAACCACCAGCGCACCGGGTGCGGGACCCCGCGAGAGCACCGCCCACCGGCCGACGATGCCGTCGAGCGCCACGCGATGCCGCACGTAGGTGTGCTCTGCCTCTTTCACGTAGACCCAGGCGCCCCCGCTCAAGTCGTACACCAGCGCGCTGAGCGGTACCGCCAGGCGGGGCGCCGCGGTCTGGCCGCGAAGCGGAACACTGACGTCGACCCGTTGCCCGGGCCGAAGCCCCGCGCTCCGCGCCAGCTCGAAATATTCGTCGACCGACGCGGTGAGCGGATCGGCGCTGGGCGGCGCCAGGACCCGTCGCGCCGTGAGCAGGCGGTTGCCGGTCGCGCCCCGGAGGTCGTCGACCGTGACATCCGCCGCGGGATCGATCATCCCCGCGTCACCCGAGAACACCGCGACCTTGACCCAGAGCCGGTCCAGCCGGGCGATCGTGAGCAGGGGCGCACCCGCAGCCACCACCTGCCCCGCTCCGCTCGCGAGCTCCAGGACCACCCCGTCATCGGGGCTCGCCACCGTGAGCGGAGTGACTCCCGCGCCGACGCTGCCGACACCGCTGACCTGACGCTGCAATCGCCCCCGCGCCGCCGCCAGTGTCACGCGCGCGGCGGCCAGCTCCGCCTGGACTCGCTCCAGCTCCCGCCGGGACACCAGGCTGTCGCGCGCCAGCTCCTCCATGCGCGCCGCCTCCAGCTCGGCCTGTTTGGCGCGCGCCTCGGCGAGGGCCACGTCTTCGTCGACCCGCAGGGGATCGGACGGCAGCGGCACCAGGCGCAACAGCGGCTGGCCCCTGGTGACCGTTTCTCCCGGGCGCGGCATCCCGGCGATCGGCGCGAGCACCGTCCCGGCCACCGGTGCGGTGAGCGGGAAGCTCTTGCCCGGCGGGGTCACCACCACGCCGCCCAGCACCCGGACCTCGGGAAGCGCCCGGCTCTCTACCGCCGCGGTGGTGAGGCCGAGCCGGCGTTCCGCCTCGGCGCTCAGGACCACCTTGGTGAGCTCGGCTTCCTTGACGGGGTGTTGCACTTTGGCCGCGGGTGGAGGAGCCGGCGGGGCGGCGCCGCCGCAACCTGCTCCGAGTGCGGCACTGGTGACCAGGATCAGGAGCAAGATCTTCATTCGGTTCTCCCCAGCAGAACCAGCCAATCGGAGCGCGCGAACTGCCATGCCAGCAGGTCCTGGATGTAGCCGAGGGCGATCTCCCGCTCGACGCGGAGCGCGTCGAACACCGGGATCACGCCGGTCTGACCGGCGCGGTAGAGCCGTACCGCGCCGTCCCGGAGCCGCCGGGCCCGGGGCAGCAGTGAGTCGCGAGCGTAGAGCGCGCGAGCCCGCGCGTGGACCAGGCGGCTTTCGCCCTGGTCGAGCAGGCGTTCCGCCTCGAGACGGGCTTCGCCGGCCAATGCCGCGGCGCGCTGGGCGCTGGCCCGCGCCACCCCGACTTGGGCGCTACCGATATTCCAGAGCGGGACCGGCACCGCAAACCCCAGGATCGCGTTGGCCCTCCCCGCCAAGGGACTGCCGTCGTCCCATTTCCTCCCGAGGATGAGGTTGGGAATCGGGAAGCGATGAATATTTGCGGCGCGGTACAGGGAAAGCTCCGCGGCAGAATCGGCGAAGGCCCGGCGGAGGAAGGGCAGCTCGCCGATGCCGGGGCGGGCGGGCCACGGCTTGTCGAGGTCGGCGTCGAGCGTGCCCGAAAGGACCGAGGCGGCCGAGGCGGGGTTTCCGGTGGCGCGAGCCAGCGCGGCGCCGGCAATCTCCCGGGCTTCGGCGGCACGGGAGAGCAACTGGCGCAGCCGCCCGGCCTCGACCTCGAATTGCTCGCGCTCGATTACCGAAATGTCGCCGGAAGACACCCGTCGCGCGGCAAAGGCCGTCAGCGAATCGGCGCTGGAGGCGTTCCCGGTGGCCATCGCCTGAGTGGCCGACGCGGCGAGCGCCTGGTAGAAGGCGATCCGCACCTCGCGATCCAGCTCGGCCGCGAGCCGCGCCGAATCGGCCTCGGCTCCGCGCAGCCCGGCCTTGGCGGCGCTGCGTTCGGGCCAGCGTGCAAAGATCCAGTCAAGTCGCTGCTCGAGGTTGGCTTCACTGGTCGGGGAAGTCTCGGAGTGCTTGTACTGCAGCACCGGATTGGGCACCGCGCCGGCCATGCCCACGCGGCCGCGCGCCTCTGCGGTGAGCGAGCCGATGATCCCGAGCTGCGGGCGGGTTCGGCGAGCGGTCTCCAGGGCGCGTGCGAGCGTGAGTGTGTCGGGCTGTTGCTGCGGCAATGCCGCGGCCAGCAGCAGCGCGGTAAGGCCGATCACTTCGGGAGGTCCATGACGGATAATAACCCACTCGCCTATTGAGGATGGGTGACCGGGATGCCCCAAAGGGTTGCATGGCGTGGAAACGCGCTACATTTGGAAACCATCGAAGGCTCACGGGAGATTCTATGTCACGCATTCCATGCAGACTTCCAGGGCCTCGCTGCGTGGCAAGTCTTTTGCTGGCGGCGCTCCGTCTCATCACGCACCCGTCCGCTGCCCCAGCCCAAACCCTGCCTTCGATCAGCGTCGTTGGACTTGATTACGCCTACCAAGGCCCTGCCACGGCCTCGCCCGGGCTGACGACGTTCGCCTTCGAGAACCGTGGCGCGGTACGACACGAAATGATTTTGCTTCGCTTGAATGCCGGTGTTGCCCTGGACTCGCTCCTTCGCATTCCCCAGGGTCCTGCCCGGTCCGCGCTCTCGGAGTTGGTTGGCATTTTGATCGCCGGCCCCGGGAGATCCCCCCTTGGGCGGCTGTTGGTGGATCTGGAGCCTGGGCGCACGTATGCACTGGTGTGCAACTTCCAGGACGCTCCGGACAAGCCACGACACGCGGCACTGGGAATGGTTGCCGCACTGCAGGTCAAGTAGGGAGCAAAGTCCCGCAGGGGGCGATCATATGAGACTCTCGCCCCCCGCCCCGCAATTACTGGAACACCGGTCCATGCGAATCGTGCTGCGCCCTTTGATGCTCTGTGCCGCCGGGGCCCTCCTCGTGGCGTGCGCCACGCGTCCAGGCACCATGTCCGGCTCCCCCGCTGCCGGCACGGCTGGCGGAGCCCAGCGGTACCAGCCAATCATTGACGTGCACAAGCACGCCTCCTGGCCGGGTGCCGATGATGCCGCGCCTCGCGCGGCCCTTCTTGCGGAGATGGACGCGGAAGGCATCGTACTCTCCCTCTTGCATATGAACGAGCCAGGCGATGTGCAGGGCTGGCTGCAGGCGGCGCCCGGAAGGTTCATCGGTGGGCCGGCGATGCCTTGCCCGCAGGCTCCCCAGGAGCCGTACTATCGTTGCTTTGCCAAGACCCAAGGGTGGCCTGACCTCGCCTGGCTTGAGTCCGAAATGGCTGCGGGCAGAATTGGCCTCCTCGGCGAGATGCTGTTCGTCTACGCGGGCGTCCATCCTGACGATCCGAGGATGGCACCGTACTGGGGATTGGCCGCGAAATACGATGTGCCGGTGGCTATACACATCAATCGCGGCCCGGCCCCCGGATCGGGGCCTCGGAGCGTCCCGGGCTGCTGCCCGGCCTTCAATGGTGAAATGGGCAACCCAGCCCTGCTCCGCCCGGTGCTCGAGCGTCATCCAGGCCTCAGACTCCTGCTCCAGCATGTCGGTGCGCCACATCCGCTCCGCTTTGATGAGGAGACGCGGGCACTGTTGGCAGAGCATGCAACGGTCTACTTCGACATGAGCATTTTCAACAGCAATGCGACAGCGGAGGCTCACGAAGCGGAGTTGAGGCGCCTGATTGCCGCGGGGCTTGGCGACCGCCTCATGTTCGGCTCCGATACCAGGCCCGCTGCGCCAATCCTGCGTCGGCTGGAGAGTATCGATTGGCTCACAGCGAAACAGCGCCGGGCTATCCTCTATGACAATGCGGCGCGCTTCCTGCGCCTCGACGAGCGAATGATCCGTCGGCACCACGCCCGCTGAGTTGTCACCCGGGCCTGGCGTGCTCGTATTCACGCGGTAGCCGTAGGGCGCCGTCAGGTCAGCGCCCCACAGCCGAGCGGAAGTAGAAGTCGAGCATCGCGGTCAGCGGCGCGGCATTCCCCCGCAGCCGGCTGCGAAGCGCGGCGCCCTCCCAGCAGTCCACCAGCAGGCTTGCCATGCGCCGCGCATTAGATTCGGCCGGGAGGTCGCCGCGCGTTCGGGCCTCCTCCAGGCACCCGGCGATTCGCGTGGCGATCGCGGAAAGACACAGCTCGATCTTGCGCCGGAACACCTCGCTCACGCCCGACAGTTCCTGGCCCAGCCCGCCCAGGAGGCAGCCCATGTACCCCTCCTCCCGGTAGCTCTGCTGCGTCAACTCGAAGAATCGGCGCACCCGCTCGATCGGGCGGCGGGTCTGGTCTCTGAGGCATGCGTCAAGGCCCGCGTGCACCTGCCCCATGTACTGGTCGATGACCTGGAGCCCGAAGTCCTCTTTGTCCTTGAAATGATGGTAGAACGAACCCTTGGGAGTCCGCGTGGCCGTAAGCACGGCCTGGATGCCCAGATCGTGGTAGCCGTGCTTCAGGAGCATGGCCTGCCCCGTGTCGAGCAGGCGCTGCTTGGTGGAATGCGTCAGTGGCTAGCCCTTCACCTTCTCGATCATGTGGTCGATGACCCGGCTGTGCTCCCGCTGCGGGCTGAACATCACGATCTCCGCGTCAGCGTCGACCCTGACGTTGTGCCCGGGCGGCCAATAGAACAGGTCATCCGCATTGACCGTCTCCTGCGCGCCCTTCGCATCCGTCGTCGTAATCCGGCCCCGCAGCACGAAGCCCCAGTGCGGGCACTGGCACAGGTTGCCTTCCAATCCCTGGAAAAGCGGCGTGGTATCCACGCCGGCTGAGAGCGTGAAATACTCACCGCTGATCCGGCCGAATCCGCTCGCGTCGCCAAAATCGGTGCGCTGGCGGATCACGGCGCCGGGAATCTCCATCCGGACCTCTACGTCGTCTTTTGCCACCCGCATGGTTGTCTCTCCTTTGCGATCGCATGTGCTCGTCTAGACCGATCGGTCTATACCAATAGTATATCCCGTACGCGACCGCCGTCAATAGGCGTCGCCGCTCGCCAGTTATGTTCCAGAGGGGTTGCCGAGGCTCCTTGAACCTTCACCTGGGCTCGAAGACGATGCTGCGCCCATTCTTGGTGTTCGGAGCCCTGGTACTGGTTGGGTGCGGTGACAAAATCACCGCGCCCGAGATTATGGGTTTCGTGGCGCGGTGGGATAGTTCGCGTATCAAGCTCTCGGAAGAGGGCCTCGCCATGACATGGGCACCGGTCAACGGATGGGAGAATCTGCCAGCCCCAGGCGCAATCCCGGTCCGGCTCGACAACCAGCATGTGCTCTATCGGGCGATCGTCATCGAGCTTCGCATGGTCCGCTCGCGCTATGACGCCCTCGGGTGTGCCCCAAACAATCATGTGACCCTCGTCTTGTGGCGCGAAGCTATTCTGGACAAAGGACTGGATGTCATCGCAGCACACATTGGGGCCGAAGCGGGCATCATGGAGGGTTCACTCCAACCCACGACTTATTCGTGGGAGTGCGGCCTGTCACGCGGAGCGGGGGCGGGGGCATATTTGAACCGCCACATGGGCGGTATCCCGAACTATGCTCGCCCCGCCTTGAATGGTCGCTTTCGGACCAGTCGCGCCGGAGCCCCTCGGCCATGTGCTTTTATCAAGAATCCCGAGGAGCTCGTGTCGTTCGGGGCCTCCTGCGCCATGCAGCACTTCGACGTCGACCTGGATGCCTTGCTGGGCCCTGACACTGATGGTCGCGGGATTGCCGGAGGCGCTTCAGCAGTCCGGGTCTCCCATCAGTCACTCCCAGGAGTGACATTTACGATCGACTGCGCCACCACCGTGTGGGCTCGCGGCACGTGTGGCTGATCGCCGGCTCGCTGCTGCCTGTTTCTGCTGGCCGCATGCCAGGCCGGCGCCCGGCCTCTTGCGCTGTGCACTGCCCGATTCCACCTCGGATTGAGCCCAAGCTCGCGATCTATCGCCGAATCAAATGAGGCCGCCACCATCGGTGCAGCGCCACCAGCGCCCAGATCGCCTCCACCACCCCAAACGGCCACGCTCCCTGGAGGAAACCGTACACCGAGCCGAGGACGCAGGCACCGGCAAACGCCAGAATGAACCACCGGCTCCGCGACTCGAGCGCGTATGTCACCAGCATGGCGGTTACCGCGAAGAGGCCGAACCAGGTCAGCAGATCCACAGGCATGTCGCAGGCAAGGGGGGTCGCATGGGTCGAAGCTTAACCGGGATTGGCATCGTCCTCTCGGTCGCCGCCTGCGGGGCCGAGCCTGACAGAGCCGCCTTCGTCACCCGCGATAGCGCCGGAGTGTCGCTGGTCGAATCGTCGGCCCCGTCATGGAACGATCGGTCTTCCTGGCGGCTTGCCGACCAACCGCACGCGACGGTGGGAACCGCCGAGGGTGCCGAGGAATACCAATTGAGCTGGATCTGGGACGCGCTTCGGCTGCAATCAGGGGCCATCGTCGTGGGAAACGCCGGCTCCCAGCAACTCCGCTTCTACGACTCGGCGGGCCGGTTCACCCGAAGCACCGGACGCAAGGGCGAAGGCCCGGGGGAGTTCGGCGCCTTCGCCGACATGCGGATCTGGCGGCTGCCTGGCGGCCTGCTCGCGGTGCGGGACGCTCCCCTCCCCCGCATCAACCTCTTCGACACGACGGGCACCTTCCTCAGAACCGTCACCTTCGCGAACCCGGAAGGCGCCGCCCGACCCCATATGAACGGAGCGTTCGCCGATGGCACGCTCTTCGTAGCAGCCTATGAGCCGGACGGAGGCACCCGTTCCGGCGAGGTGGTACGCTCGGGGCTGCGCTACTATCGCTACGGACCGGACGGCGCCCAGATCGCACTGATCGGCAGTACTCCCACCGCGCCACGCTATGTCCACCAGGCCGGCAACACCATCCATTACCCCTACCTGCCCCTGACAGTCGAGCCCGCGATCGTCGCCGACAGCGCGACGGTGCTGCTGCTGCGGAATGGAGAGCCGGAGATCGAGCGGTTCGACCTCGGCGGCAAACTGCTCGCTCGGATCCGGTGGCATTCGAAGCGACGCTCAGTGACCGGTGAGCTGTACAAGCAGTACGTATCGGCTGACCTGGACAAGACGCAGAATCCGCAGCAGAAGGGCCTCTATGAAATGTTCTACAAACTGTCCCTGCCACTGCCCGACGTCGTCCCGGCCTATAAGGACATCCGCGTGGACGACACCCGCCACATCTGGGTCGAGCAGTACCGGCTACCGTGGGAGGCCGAGCGGGTCTGGGATGTGCTCGACCCGCGCGGGCGCTGGCTGGGTGCGGTGACATTGCCGGGCCGCTTCTGGTTTCATCGGGCAGGGCAGAATTACCTGCTCGGCACCCAGATGGACAGCCTCGACGTCGAGCAGATCCAGGTCTATGCGCTGTCGAGAACGCCCCGATAGATGGCCCGCCCGGTACGCGAGCGTAACGGAGTCAGGCGACGGTCCACGAATCGAGGCGAACGGAGGCCACGCGCCGATCCCGTTTCAGGTTTCCGGTAAGCCGGATCTCGATAGAGGTCTCCCCGACGTCGAGAACGCCATAGTTCTGCAACGCCGGGGAGAAGGGGTTCCAGTTCTTTCTCCGCCGGCACGCGCCCGACGAGATCACCTCGAGCAACGGAAAGCCGGCGGCGGTTCCGGCATGATCGAGGATCTTGTTCCGGTGGATGTCGCCGGCCAGGAACAAATGCCGCTTGCCGGCCTGGTGATGCCGCATCACGGCTTCGCGGAACACCTGGAGCCACGCGGGGTATCGATCCCAGCCCTGCTGGTACTTCTTCTTGGCGCTCGGTCCCAGGCAGGAACCGGAACAGACAATTTTGAGCGGTTCGGGCCGGGCCAGCTCGTTCAGCAGCCAGGCCTCCTGCGCCGGCCCCAGGAGCGTCGCATCACTCGCGTCCGGGTCGGTGCGGTAATACCGGACGTCGGTCATGATGAGGCGCACGCCGGGGGCCGGCGACAGGCTGCAGTAGACCTCGCGCCGAGCTCCGCCCGCGCCGGAGAGGTACTCGAGGAACAGGGCGCGCGTGTCGTCGCGGTAACCGAGGTGGGGCTCCTCCGCCCCGTTCACGTCGTCCCCGCCGAAATCATGGTCGTCCCAGGTTGCCAGCAGCCTGGTCTCCGTTTCCATTCCCGGTGTGCCCACCAGCGCGCGGAAGCTCGGATCGGTGACGAGCCGAGCGTATTCGGGAGTCAGGACCGACCGGGCACTGACTTTTCCCCCGTACACCGCGCGCTCGTGCCGCTTCCTCAGATAGACATTGTCGCCGAGGAGCAGCAGCCAGTCCGGCCTGGGCCGCTCCATCACGAGCCTGGTATAGGCGTGGTGCGTCGGGTCCTGCCACAGTTTGCAGCACGAGGTGATCGCGATTCTCAGCATGGCCGGTAACATCATCCGGAGCGCGGAGGCACGGAAGGGGGAAAAGCCGCTTGACGCGGCCCTGATTCTCCACTACATCTTCCGCGGGACTAACCCGCACCAGCACGGGGCCTCGAGGCTCCGCGTCCTCGCAGGTGTAAGGAAGGAGCATACCATGAGATGCATCTCAGGTTGGTCGCTGGCGGCCGTCGCGCTCTGTCTCACCGGCAGCGCGGCATCGGCCCAGATCGCCGCCGGCGTGGCGCGGCCGGTTCGTCTGGAAGTCACCACCACGTCCGCGGAAGCCCGCACGTCGTTCATGACGGGTATCGAGAACTTCAACAACGTCTTCCCGGCTCGGGGCACGACCCAGCTCAAGCGCGCGATCGAGCTCGACCCGGCGTTCGGTCTGGCCCGGGTGGTGTACGGGACCTCGGCCGTCGGGCTGACCACCGCGCAGCGCAACGAGGAGATCGACCGCGGGATGGCCGATGCGGTCAAGGCCACCACCGGAGAGCTGCTCGTCGCCGCGGCGTACCGGGAGGCCTTCCGCCAGAACGCGGTGGGAGCCCGCGCGATCCTGCTGACGGCGGGCATGTTGCTGCCCGATGAGCCGATGATCGCCTACCGGCGCGCCCTCCTGCTCGGCGGCGTGCCCGGCGGCATTTCAACCGATGCCGTCGTGGCGCTCAAGGCGGTGACTGAGCGGTACCCCGACTTTGCCCCCGCGTACAACAACCTGGTCTACGCACAATGGGCCGCCGGCGCCCGGGAGGCCGCCCTGACGACGGCCACGACCTATATGTCGAAGGCCCCCACCCATCCCAATTCGCATGACACGTACGCCGAAGTGCTCCAGTGGAACGGCGACTTCGACGGCGCGGTCACCCACTACAAGAAGGCCATCGAGGCTGACCCTGCCTTCATCAACGGCGCGTACGGGCTGTCCGAGGTGTATATGCTGCAGGGCAAGGGTGACCTGGCGCGCCAGGCCCTGGTGGCGGCGCTGCCCAACACGACCACGCCGACGGATCGGATCGCGGTGCACTCCCGGATCGCCAACAGCTACGTCTTCGAGGGCAACATTCCTGGAGCCCTGGCCGCATGGGGGACGGTGATCGACGAAGCGACCAAGGCCGGGTTGAACGGGGCCGTCGTCAACGGGCACGTGGCGCTGCTGAATCTCGAGGCAGCCTTCGGGAACCCCAAGACCAGCGCCAAGGCCATGACGGCTCACCTCGGGCACCTAGCCGCCGTCCCCCCGCCCCCGGCGGACGCGGGGCCGGTGAATCCGGAGGGGCGTCTCAGTGGCAACGGGACCAGCTTCGCGATCGCCGGGCAGACCGCAATGGCGCGCGTCTATCTCGATTCGCTCACGCAGCGAGAGCAGGCCAATCCCAGCCCGCAGCTCACGTCTCAGGTGCACGGGCTGACGGGCTGGGTGCTGTACACCGAGGGGAAGTTCACTGAAGCTCTGGCGGAGTTCCGGCAATCCAACCAGCAGAACGCGACCGTCCGCACCGGGATTGCGCTCACCCAGTTCAAACTCGGCAACGTGGCGGAAGCCCGCTCTATCCGGGATGAAATCGTCAACGACCGAAACCTGAATCTGGCCAACGGGGCGAACGTCACCGCCCGGCGGATACTGAAGCTCCGGATTACCTGAACTGAATCGCCGTCGCGCTGATGCGGGGGCCCTCGCTCACCTGGCGCGGGTCCCCGTTCAGCGTGCGGCTGCACCAGGAGAGCCGCGCGGCCCGCGCGCGCCCGGTGGGGTGTTCCCGGTCCACACGGTCAGGACCCATGCGCTCGAAAAAACCGATCGCGGCCAGGAGCGCGGCGGGTCGCTCGCTCGCGAGGCGGGCCGCCGCTCGGCAGTCGGCCTCCAGCTCCCAACCCTGGAGCAGTTGTTCCAGCGCTTCGGGTGATCCGGCGTCCCGCCCCACCGGCCGCCGGTGGCCAAGCTGGATATGGGCGTACTCGTGCGCCATCACAAACGCCGAGAGCTCGCCTCCATACTTCGCCATCAGGCGCGGGTTGTAGTAGATCACGGGATTGGCCGAATCGGCGATCGCCACGGCGAGGTCGCTGAGCGTTTCGCGAGCCACGGTACGAATATTGGGGGTTGGTAATGGAATGTGGTCGGTCTGACCGGTCGCCAAGTCAAACTGACTAACCACTATAGCGCACGAGAGCCACACGCCGCGGGAACCCATGACAGGGTAATGGGCAAGAGGCGTACCCGAAACCCGATTTCAGCCCCCTTGGCCCTCGCTCCGGGCACCCTAGAGTTCTCCCCGACCGGGTTCCGGATTGGCCGGAGAATGCGGGTGACAGTAGTATGAGGATGACAATGAATCACGCCTGGGTTTCCACGCTCTTCGTCATGCTCCTCCTCCTTCCGGCGGGCGCCCATGCCCAGAAGAAGGACACGCGCTACAATCCCCCGCGCCCGCGAATCAGCGCTCCCCAGGACAGCAATTTCGCCGGGAGCTACTTCCTGCTCGGCATGGCACGCCTGAGCCAAAACCCCGAGGATGCTGCCGCCGCGTTCCACTGGGCCCGCCGGATCGACCCGAGTCTGGCCGACGCGTTCTATTCGGAGCGAATTGCCCGTCACCTCTCCGATACCCGCCGGCTCGGCCAGTATTTGCTCCGGAACCGTTCGACAATGCGGCACCGGGAAATCCTCGAGATCGACTCCCTGCAGATCGAGGCACTGATCCGGAACCCGATGCTCAGCCGCCGTCTCGACCGGACCATGTACGAGCTCTTCTACGACAACGCCACCGGCGAATCCAACCGAATCGACTGGGACCGCGCCGACCCCGCCAGCGCCGCCTGGCTGGCCATGAGCGAGGGCCGGTACGACAAGGCCGCCGACTACTACGGCAAGGCGCTCAAGAGGTACAAGGACGCCTACGGTTACCACCTGGACCGCGCCCTCGCGTTCTACCTCAATACGCAGCCCGACAGCAGCCTGGCCGCCCTCAACGCTTACCTCGAAGCGCGCACCAAGGACGAAAAGAAGGAAGTGATCTTCGTCTACCAGTCCAAGGCGCTGACCGAATACACCATCGGCTGGGTCCACGACCGGATGGGAAAGCCCGACAAGGCCAAGGAGGCGTACGGCCGGGCCCTCAGTGAAGACCTCTCCTTTGCCATGGCCCATTCCGCCCTGGGAGACCTGGCCCAAGCCGCCGGCGACACCGCCACCAGCCTCCAGGAGTACGACCTCGCCGTCCAGCTCCGGAGCGAGGATCCCTTCCTCCGGCTCCACTACGGCAACGCCCTGCTCGCCTCCCAGCGCTACGAGGACGCAGTGATCCAGTACGAGAAGGCCATCGCGCTCGAGCCGTTCTATGCCCTCGCGTGGTTCGCCCTCGGTAAGGCCTCCGACCGGCTGGGCCGAAAGGCCCGCGCGATCGAGGCATACCAGGGCTTCATCAAGCGGGCCCACGGCGGACTCCGCGGGGACCTCAAGATCGCCAACGAGCGTCTGCAGTCGCTCAAATCAGAGGGATCGTGAGCGCCCGCACGTCTCTCCTCGCCACCGTGGGCTTTGTCGCAGTGGCCGCCGGCGCCGCCGCGGCCCAGGCCAGGCCGACCAGCCCGCTCCGGCCCCGTACCATCGCCGAGGACCTCCAGATGCTGACCGGGGTCCTGAACCAGATCCGGATCAACCATCCCGACTCGGTTGTGACCCACGACCTGATCATGGCCGCAATCCGCGGGATGCTCTCGGCCGCCGATCCGCACTCCTACGTA
>JANNGX010000202.1:0-7626 GCA_031404115.1 Gemmatimonadales bacterium
CCGCTGACGATGAGCGAGGCGACCCTTGGTGGCGTCAAGGAAGCGATCATCGCCATTCGCGGACCGGATGCCTACGGGCTGTTCCGGAGGGAATCCGGGGTGCACCGGGTTCAGCGGGTGCCGGCCACCGAATCGCAGGGACGGATCCATACTTCTGCCGCCACAGTGGCCGTGCTGCCCGAGGCGCAGGAGGTCGACGTCAAGATCGAGCCTCACGATCTCCGTATCGACGTCTTTCGCTCGGGCGGTCCGGGCGGCCAGAGCGTCAACACCACCGACAGCGCGGTCCGGATAACCCACCTTCCCACCGGCACGGTGGTGCAACAACAAGATCAGAAGTCACAGCTTCAGAATAAAATCAAGGCGATGTCCGTGCTCCGCTCCCGAATTCTCGACAAGATGATTGCGGACCAGGAAGCGGCCCGCGCCCGGGACCGGAAATCGCAGGTGGGCACCGGGGACCGCTCGGCGAAAATCCGCACGTACAACTATCCCCAGAGCCGGGTCACTGATCACCGTATCAATTTTTCGGTGCACAACTTGCCGGCCACGATGGACGGCGACCTCGAGGACCTGATCAGGGCGCTTCGGATGGCCAGCCGGGAGGAATCCGTTGGCCTCTGATGCTCGAGTGACGATCGCCAATCTCTTCGATGAGGCGACCGCCACGCTCAAGGCCGCGGGTGTGGTCAAGCCGCGGCGCGAAGCCAACCGGCTCTGGGCGTGGCTCACCCGCACGAGTCCCGGTGAGGCCTATCTGGGGCGGGAGCGTGGTGCGTCACTCGAAGCGGTACCCGCTTTCCGTAGCGCGGTGATGCGACGCGCCGGCGGAGAGCCGATCGCCTATGTGCTTGGTCGCGCCGGCTTCCGGAATCTGGAGCTCTTGGCCGACCGGCGGGCGCTCATTCCGCGCCCCGAAACCGAGGGCCTGATCGACGTCGCCCTGTCACGGGTCAGCTCGGGGTGCGCGCTCGACATCGGGACCGGTACCGGATGTCTGGCGCTGGCGCTGGCCCAGGAGGGTTCGTTCGATCGGGTCATCGGCGTCGACCTGTCCGCGGAAGCGCTCTCGCTCGCCGCCGAGAACGCCCGGATGACCGGCCTGCCTGCACGCTTCGTCCGGAGCGATGGCGGCGCGGGCCTCAAGGCCGGTCGGTTCGATCTGCTGGTGAGCAACCCGCCATATCTCACCGACGCGGAATACCATGCTCTGGATCCGTCGGTGAAGGCGTGGGAGCCGCGGCTGGCCCTCGCAAGCGGCGCCGACGGGCTTCACGCGACTAGGCGGATAATCGGGCAGGGCACCGAGCTGCTGGCGCCGGGAGGATGGATGGTGATGGAGCTAGATTCCACTCGCAGCAGGGCTGCAGCTGCACTCGTGCTCGCGGCAGAGTGGACCGAAATCAATGTGTGGGACGACCTCTTCGGGCGGCCGCGATATCTCACCGCGCGCCGGGAGTTACCGCGATGATCGAAGAAAAGGCACAGGAGCTCGGGCGGCTCATCGGTCAGTCCAATGAGTACCAGACCCTGCGGCGCGCCGAAACAAGCCTCCAGGAGGACGCGGAGACTCGCGCCCGCCTCGAAAAAATCGACACGCTCGCCCGGCAGATCGACGAACAGGTGTCCCTTCGCAAGGTGCCCGAGGAGGAGACGGTGCTGGCCTACGAGACCGCGGTGCGCGACCTCGAGGTGAGCCTCCAGGGCCAGGCGTACGTCACCGCCCGGGCCAACTACGAAAAGCTGATGGCCAAAGTGAACCAGCAGATGGCCGCGGGCATCGAGCGGGGTTCCACCAGCAGCATTATCTCACTGGCATGAGCGGCGGTTTTTTCCTGGTGCTCGAAGGGCCGGAAGGAGCGGGGAAGACCACCCTCGCCGCCACGCTGGCCGAGCGGTTCCGTGCCGCCGGTCAGGACCTGCTCCGGGTCCGTGAGCCGGGCGGCACTCCGGCGGCCGAGGCGCTTCGCGAACAGCTGCTCCTTGCCGACCGGGGCTGGACGCCGGAGCGCGAGCTGCTCTACATCGTCACGGCCCGCGCCGACCTGGTGGTGCGCGTCATCGCCCCGGCGCTCGCGGCGGGCCGGGTCGTTCTGAGCGATCGCTACGAGCTGTCGACCATGGCGTATCAGGCCGCCGGGCGCGGACTCCCGCTGCCGATGGTGACCTGGGTCAACCATGCCGCGACCGGCGGCCTCAAGCCCGATCTGACCTTGGTGCTGGATGTGAGGCCCGAGGTCGGCGCCGCCCGGCAGGTTGCCTCGGGCAAGGCCCTCGATCGGCTGGACCGGGAGTCGGTGGATTTTCATGAGCGGGTCGCCGAGCGCTACCGTGCCGAGCAGGGCCCCGGCGTGATGCACCTCGATGCCACGCGCCCCCCGGCCGCACTCGCGGAGGAAGCCTGGCGCGCCGTACTCGCTGCCCGTCCCGCATTTGCGCCCGCGGGCGCGCGGTAGGAGGTCCATGCGTCCACGATGGTTTCTGGTGATCGGAATTGCCGCCGGAGCGCTCGGCGCCCTGCTCTGGGTGCTGGGCCGGGGCCGAACTGGTGCGCACGTCGCCGATTCCCCGATCGTCGGTACCGAGCTGTTCCAGGCGGTATTTTCCCATGTCCGTTCTTTCTCGGTCGACTCGCTGAGCGACCAGGAGCTCTATCGTCGCGCGGCCGCAGGGGTGATCGATGAGCTGGACGATCCCTACGCGGTGCTGCTCCTTCCGGGCCGGGAGCCGCCGCCTCCCGCGGACGCCCCCGCCTCACAAGGGCTCTTTCTCGACCGGCGTGACGGACTCGTGGTGGTCGTGGCCACGGTTCCCGGCTCGCCCGGCCAGCTCGCGGGAGTCAGGAACGGCGATCTGCTGATTGGCGTCGACACCATTCCGGTGGACGGCACTCGCCTCGATCAGGCTGCACGGATGCTGGACGGTCCGGTGGGAAGCACAGTGACGCTCCGCCTGCGCCGCCTGGGGACTCGCGCCCTTCAGCCGATTGAGCTGGTCCGGGGCCGGGTGCCGAGCCCGGGCGCCGTCGACACCGCCTCGCTCTCCGGGGGCGTCGGCCGCCTCGTGATCCGGGCTTTTCCCTGGGGCATCGCCGACAGCGTGCGGCTCGGAGTGGAGTCGCTGCGCGCCGCGGGAGCCGGTTCCCTGGTGCTGGACCTGCGGGGTGCGGTTGGCGGCGATCTGGCCCAGGGGGCCTCGGTGGCCGACCTCTTCCTGGAGGCCGGAACGACGACTGCACTCACTCAGAGCCGGAGGCCGGCCGATTCCGTGCGCTTCCGCGACTCCACGGCGTCGCCGTTCGACTCGCTTCCAATCGCGGTGCTGGTCGATGAGGGCACCGCCGGGGCCGCGGAGGTCGTGGCGGGCGCCCTGCAGGATCACGACCGCGCAGCGGTGCTCGGCGCAATCACATTCGGGCGGGGAGCAACCCAGAGCACATTTCCGCTGGGGAGCGGCGCCTCGCTCCGGCTCACCACCGCCCTCTGGCTCACCCCGCGGGGACGCCAGATTCAGCGGCCGCCTCGTCGCGCCGACGGCGACTCGGTTCCGCGTCCCAAGCTCAAGAGTGACGGCGGG
Organism: Gemmatimonadales bacterium; assembly: GCA_031404115.1. Lineage (GTDB taxonomy): Bacteria > Gemmatimonadota > Gemmatimonadetes > Gemmatimonadales > GWC2-71-9 > JABFSM01. Next base: position 3,577 of record JANNGX010000202.1, read on the forward strand.
CGCTCGCTTCTGGGCGGCGGTGGCATCGTACCCGACTGGCTGATCGCCTCCACCGGGGCCGGCGATTCCGCATTGGCGCTGGCCCGCAGCATTCTCGTTCGAGGCGGGTCGACCCGCGCCGTCCTGGCGCTGGTGGCCCCCCGGTGACCCTGGCAACCCGGAGGCCCATGAAAATCCCCACGCTGGTTCTGTTCGCGACGCTTGCCGCCGCTCCACTGGGAGCCCAGCGCACCCGCGCGGTCGTCGTGGTCCCGGGGCAGATTACCACCGTGGTGACCGATACCATGGGCACGTTGTACGACGTTCCCTTTGCGCCGGCACGCACCTACGCCGCGGTGCTGGAGGCGTTCGCCAGTCTGAAGATTCCCGCGGAAGTGAAGGACTCGGCGGAAGGCCGGGTGGAGTCCAAGGTCTTTCACCGGAGGGGAGAGCTCGCCGGCAGGCAGATTTCCACATACCTGAGTTGCGGCGACGGGATCACTGGTCCCTACGCCGACAGCTACCGGGTCTACATGATCGCCATGGTCTCGGTGGCGCCGAAGGGTGAGCACGGCTCGACGATCCGCACGATTTTTCTGGCCGGGGCGGTGGCGGTGTCGGAGGGGGCGCGACAGCCGATGGCCTGTGAGAGCACCGGGCGGCTGGAAATTCGCATGCACAAACTCGTCGTGCAGAAAGCGGCGGGGCTGTAGCGGGCTACTGGTCCACGATCCGGACGCCGCGGGGCACCTTGAATTCGAAGATTCCCGCCGCAATGGGCGTATTGGTACGGATTTTCGAGAGCGTGAGGATGCGACGGGTGCCGGGCCCTTCGTCCAGTTCGATGCGACGGGGCAGCGCGTCCTCCTGGTCCAGCCACAGCACCGCCCGGGAAAAATTCAGGTTGGTTCCTCTTGGAACGATCGCCACGACCGATACCCGCCGTCCGCCAACCGTATCGGCGCGGAGCCAGGTGGTCTCATAGCGGTCGTTCGGGCGGTCGAGGATGCGGGCCAGCAGATTCTGGCCGTACACCGGGTCGCTTTCCGCCTCCATGCGAATGACCTGGCGGGGGGCGGTGCTTGGCGTATAGAACCAGGAATACCGCCCGTCGATTACGATGACCTCATCGGGCGGATCGGTGAACCGCATCGCGAAGTTGTTCTTCCCAGCCTGGTACAGGCGCCCTGCGCTGGCGAGCGTGTCGCCGAGCCGCCCGTCTTCGATGACCTGGATGAAGTCCGCCTGCAACGACGTGAGGTTCCGGTACACCGTACCGGCGCGACGGACGATGCTGAGCGGATCCTGGGCGAACGAGACGCACGGACGCAAAGACGCCAAGACGCAAAGTATGAGTGCGGTCGCAGGCAGCCCTCTCAGACCCATTCCCCCCCCCCCGGCCGTTTCATGGAATCCGCCGCCCGATCGCCGCGGCGATCCCCTTCAACTCGCCCATCAGCAGCGCGAACTGTTCCGGGTAGAGGCTCTGGGCCCCGTCCGACAGCGCCTCGTCGGGATGCACGTGCACTTCCAACAGCAGGCCGTCGGCTCCGGCGGCCACCGCGGCGCGGGCCATCGACGGGACCATGGAGCGCTTTCCGGTGCCATGGCTGGGATCGGCCACAATGGGCAGATGGGAGAGCGATTTCACTGCGGGGATTGCGTTCAAGTCGAAGAGATTCTTGGTGGAGGAATCCGATCCACGAATGCCGCGCTCACAGAGGATGACGTTCGGATTCCCCTCTGACAGCACATACTCAGCGGACAATAACAACTCCGTCAGGCTGGCAGAGGGACCTCGCTTGAGCAGCACCGGCTTGCCGGCCCGTCCGGCCCGCTTGAGGAGGGCGTAGTTCTGCATGTTGCGGGCGCCGATCTGCACTACGTCCGCCACCTCGGCCACCTGCTCCAGCCCCTCCTCGTCCATTGCTTCGGTCACGACGAGCAGGCCGGTTTCCCGGCGTACCGCCGCGAGCAGTGCCAGCCCTGCCGTGCCCATCCCCTGGAACGCATAGGGGGAGGTGCGCGGTTTGAACGCGCCGGCCCGAAGCGCGTGAGCGCCGGCGGCCTTGACCGCGCGCGCGGTTTCGAAGATCTGGGTTTCGCTTTCCACCGAGCAGGGGCCGGCGATGACCAGCAGGTGGTCCCCGCCCACCGACAATCCGCCGGGGAGCTGTACCACCGTCGGCTCGGGCCGCCACTCGCGTGCCACCATGCGGTAGGGGCGGCTGATGTGCACGACCTCCTCCACGCCAGGCAACGCCGAGAAGCGGGCGCCGTCCACCCGGCCGTCGTTGCCGACGATGGCCACAGCAGGGCGCTGGCTGCCGTCGATGGGCTGGGCCCGGTAGCCCATCGATTCGATGAGGGAGACAACCCGGCCGCGGTCGGCGGCGGAGGCGTCGCTCTTCAGGATGATCAGCATGGCGGCGAGTCGAGTCTATTCCCGGTTGCCGGCTCCCTGCTTCTCACCCAATCTCACCCCGACGATCGTCGAGACGCCCGGCTCCTGCATGGTGACGCCATATACCGCGTCGGCCGACTGCATGGTCCGGGGGTTGTGGGTGATCACCAGGAACTGGGTGCTCTTCTTGAATTCGTCGAGGAGGTTCGTGAAGCGCCCCACGTTGGCGTCGTCGAGCGGGGCGTCCACCTCGTCCATGAGGCAGAAGGGGCTGGGCTTGGAGAGGTAAATGCTGAACAGCAGTGAGACCGCCACCAGGGTCCGCTCGCCGGAGGAGAGCAGATGGATCCGCTGGGTGCGTTTGCCACGGGGCGCGGCATGGATGTCGATCTCGCTCTCAAGCGGATCGTCGGGGTTGGCGAGCTTGAGCTCGCATTCGCCCCCGCCGAAGAGCGTCTGGAAAACGTGCTTGAAGTTGTCCTGCACCGCGATGAAGGTTTCCTGGAACATGAGCCGCGCGGTACCGTCGATTTCCCGGATGGCCTGAAGCAGCGATGATCGTGCCGCCACCAGGTCATCGCGCTGGGACGTGAGGAACTCGAGCCGCTTGGACTCTTCGGCGTGCTCCTCAACGGCCAGCGGGTTGACGATGCCGATGGCGTCCAGAGACTCGCCGATGCGGGTGGCCTCGGTTTCCAGCGTATCGCGATCCAGCTCAAGCAGCTGGGCGGAACCGAGGAGCTGCTCGAAGGGCTGCTTCCATTCGGCCTCGACCCGTTCCACGATGCTGCGCCGCTGGCCGGCCACTTCGGTGAGCTCGACTTCGAGCCGATGGTCTTCCTCGCTGGAGCGATCCACATCGGTGCGCAAGTCCTGCACGGTCCGCTCGGCATCACCCAGTTCGGCCGTGGCGCCCGCCAAGGCCGCCTCCGCCTCCGCCGAGGCGCCTTCAAGGCCCTGGAGGGCAGCGGCCTGATCGGCGCGGCGCTCCAGCCATTCGCTTCGCTGGGCGATGAGTACGGCACTCTCCTGATCGAGCTGGGCGATTTCACCAAGCAGGGCGCGCGCCGCCTCGGCGGCTGCGGCGATGGTCTGCGCTGCGCGGTCGAGCCGTTCGGTGGTGGCGCGAAGGCGGGCGCCCACGTGAGCTTCCTGCACCTGCCAGTGAACCCGGTTTTCCCGCGCGGCCTCCTGTTCCGCTTCGACTGCGGCAAGCCGGGCCCGGTACTCGGCCAACGCCTCCTCCTGCCGCCCTCGCGATTCTCCACCTTCGGCGAGTGCGCGGTCGACCTCCTGTTTGCGTTCGTCGGCGCGGGTCAGCCGCTCCCGAATGCGAGTTAATCCGGTGTCCGCCTCGGCGAGCTCGCGCGTCAGGTTTTGGACCCCGCGGGCCGAATCTTCACGGGCCGCTCCCGCGCTGCGTTCCTGGTCCCGCGCCCGCTCGAACGCGGCCAGGGCCTCCACCGCCGTGCGCTCGGCCTCGGCCAGGCGAATCCGGGTGTCAGCGAGCGCCGCGGTCACCTCGACCGAGGCGCGCTCCTGCTGCTCGATCTCGGCGCCGAGACCCCCAATCTCGGCGCGGCGGCGGAGGGGCCCGCTGGTGCCCGCCTCCGCGGCCAGGATCACCGCGCCACTGGCGCGGCGCAGGGCGTTTCCCCGCCGGTCCA
>JANNGX010000203.1:0-1990 GCA_031404115.1 Gemmatimonadales bacterium
AAATTCCAATTCGGAAAAGGTCCCCGACGACTACCGGCGTCGGCAGACGCTGAAGAACGCCGAGCGTTACATCACGCCAGAGCTCAAGACCTTCGAAGACAAGGCCTTGTCGGCCCAGGATCGTGCTCTGGCCCGGGAGAAATATCTTTATGAGAGGCTGCTGGACGGCGTGCCGCAGATCGGCTGCGACTGCGCCGTGTGCCATTCGAGCGATCCGAGGGACCGGAGGACGCGGACCGCCGCGCTCATGGAGGCGGATGGCAGCACGCTGCTGGTCGACACCCCCCCCGAGCTCCGGTTGCAGCTCCTGGCGGCGGGCACCCGGCGGCTTTCCGGGGTGCTCTTCACCCATGAACACGCCGATCACGTTGCCGGCATCGACGACTTGCGGATGTTCTCGCTCCGGCAGCAGGCGGCGCTGACCTGCTACGGCGCGCGCGAGACGATAGAATTCCTTCGCGGCTCCTACCGGTACATCTTCGATCGGCAGGTGACGCCCTATGAGGGCACCACGAAGCCACGCCTGGCCCTCGAGGTCCTGGAGCCGGGGCGGCCCACGACCATCGCGGGACTGTCGGTGCTCCCCTTGGCGTTCGAGCACGGTCACTCGCGAGTGCTGGGCTACCGGGTGGGGCCGGTGGCGTACCTGACGGACGTCAAGTCGGTGCCCGAGGCGGCGCGCCTCGAGCTCCGCGGAGTGAAGCTCCTGGTGCTCAATGCCCTGTGGTGGCGCACCCACCCGACCCACCTCAGTATTCCCGAGGCGATCGAGACCGCCCGGGCCATCGGGGCCCGGCGGACCATTCTGACCCATCTGACCCACGAGACCGGCCACGCCGACCTGATCGCGCGGCTGCCCGAGGGGATCGAGCCCGGATTCGACGGGCAGACCGTGGAGGTCACCCCATGAAGCTCCACTACGGCCGCATCTTCGCCGACAAGCTCGACGGCTCGCACGGATTGCCGCGGGCCCGACTGCCCGACCTGATCCAGCGATTTCCCAATGTGCTGGCCGAAGTCCGGGCTCGGCGAAGGGAGGGCGAGTACGGTTTCTACGGGCTGGGTGAGCAGACCGAAACCATCACCGCGATCCGGCGCTTTGCCGAAGGAGTCGGCCAGGCCTACGATCATGTGCTGGTCCTGGGCATTGGCGGCTCGGCCCTGGGCACCAAGGCGCTGGTCAATGCCCTCAGGCCTCCCGCCTGGAACGAGCTGGACGACGAGGGGCGGGAATTCTTTCCCCGGATCACCGTGCTCGAAAACGTCGACCCGACCTCCATCGCGGGGGCCCTGCGACGGATCGATCCGCGCCGGGTCTTCGTCAACGTGATCAGCAAATCGGGCGGCACCAGCGAGACGCTGGCCCAGTACCTGGTGGTGCGAGCCTGGCTGGATCAGGCGCTCGGGTCCGACGCCGCGGTGCGCCACCTGGCGTTCACCACCGACCCCGCCAAGGGCCCGCTCCGGGAAATCGCGGAGCGGGAGGGCATCGCGGCGCTCGCGGTGCCTCCCGGCGTCGGGGGCCGCTTCAGCGTGCTCACACCGGTGGGCCTGCTCCCCGCCGCGCTGGTCGGCATCGACATCGCGGGGCTGATCCGCGGGGCTGATCGCGCGCTGGTGCGGGCCGAATCGGAGTCCCTGCTCGACAACCCGGCCGCCCTTCACGCCGCCCTCCACTGGGCCGCAGACGCCTGGCTCGGCGCCAGAATCCACGTGTTGATGCCCTACTCCGACCGGCTTCGGGAGTTCGCGGCATGGTATGCCCAAATCTGGGCCGAGAGCCTGGGAAAGCGGCTGGACCGCCGCGGCGAGGTGGTCCACGCCGGGCCGACCCCGGTGGCCGCCCTCGGCGCCACCGACCAGCACAGTCAGGTGCAGCTCTACATGGAGGGCCCGTTCGACAAGGTCGTGAGCTTTCTCCGGGTAGAGCATCCCGGAGAGGACGTGATCATTCCGGGCCGCCCCGGGTTGCCGGAGGAGCTGGCGTACC
>JANNGX010000204.1:0-5154 GCA_031404115.1 Gemmatimonadales bacterium
CCCGACCACCGAGCGCACGGCGTATTCCATCCGGGTGGTCCTGAACGGCTTCCTCGCGGGCGGCGCTCCTCAATGACTACCGACCTCTCCCGCCTGACCGCCGCCCTGGCAGAGCGTTACCGGATCGAACGCGAGCTCGGCCAGGGCGCAATGGCCACGGTCTACCTCGCCCAGGACCTCAAGCACGACCGGGCCGTCGCGATCAAGGTCATGCGCACCGACGTCGCCCAGACGCTGGGCGCGGAGCGATTCCTCCGGGAAATCCAGCTCGCGGCCAGACTTTCCCATCCTCACATTCTGCCCCTGTTCGACTCGGGCGAAGCGGGCGGGATGCTGTACTACGTGATGCCCTGCATCGACGGCCAGTCGCTCCGGGACCGCCTCGATGACGCGAAGATGCTGCCGGTGGAGGAAGCGGTGCGGATCACTTCCGAAGTGGCCGACGCGCTCGACTACGCCCACCGGAATGCCGTGATCCACCGGGACATCAAGCCCGAGAACATCATGCTGCACGAGGGGCACGCGCTGGTGGCGGATTTCGGGATCGGCAAGGCGCTGAGCGCGGCGAAGGACGACGGGGTGACCCGGACCGGGACCAGCGTGGGCACCCCGGCCTACATGAGTCCGGAGCAGGCGTCCGGCGAGTCGGTGGATGGCCGGAGCGACATCTACAGCCTGGGGTGCGTGCTCTACGAGATGCTGGTGGGGGAGCAACCCTTCACCGGCCCCACGATGCAGGCGGTGATCGCCAAGCGGTTCGTCCAAACCCCGGTCGACGTAGCCTCACTCCGCGAGGGGGTGCCCCGGCCGGTGGCGCGGGCGGTGCAGAAGGCCATGGCGCGCGAGCCGGTAGACCGCTACGACACGGCGGCCCGGTTCGTCACTTCTCTGGGCGAAATCGAGAGCATGGCCCGGCCCGCGGCGCCGGAGAAGTCGCTGGCGGTGATGCCGTTCGTCAACCGGAGCGGCGACGCCGACAACCAGTACTTCAGCGACGGGCTCTCCGAGGATTTGATCAACGCGCTGACCGCCCTCCCCGGACTGCAGGTCGCCTCGCGCACTTCCGCGTTCCGGTTTCGCGGGAGCGAGCTCGACATCCGCGACATCGGCCAGCAGCTCAACGTGGCCTGCGTGCTGGAGGGGAGCGTGCGCCGGGCGGGCAGCAAGCTCCGGGTCACGGCGCAACTGGTCAACGTGAGCACGGGGTTTCAGCTCTGGTCGGAGCGCTACGACCGAGAAATGGCCGACGTCTTCGAAATCCAGGACGAGATCGTCGGCTCGATCGTTACGGCGCTGGTCCCGGCGTTGATGAAGACGACGGTTCCGGCGGTGCGCCGTTCCACCGACAACCTCGAGGCATACGAGCTCTACCTCAAGGGCCGGCACTACTGGCACCAGCGGACTCCGGCCTCGGTGAAGGTGGCGATCCAGTGCTTCGAGCAGGCCATCGCGCTCGACGCCGAGTATGCGCTGGCGTACGCCGGCCTGGCCGACTGCTACGGCATCCTCCGGGTCTATGGATGGATGTCCGCGCTCGAAGCGAACCCACGGGCCCAGGCCGCCGCGGCGAAGGCGATGGCGCTCGATCCGTCGCTGGCCGAGGCGAACTTCTCCAAGGCCTTCGCGACCTTCTATGCCACGAGACAGTGGCGCGAGGCGGGTCCCCAGTTCGCCCGGGCGCTGGCGCTCAATCCACGCAACCCGTTGAGCCACGGGTACTGCGCCTGCTTCGCCGCCATGGTCAACCTACCAGCCGAGGTCCGTGGATTTCTCGATCGCGCCCGGGAGCTCGACCCGCTCTCGCCGTTCACGCACGGGCTCGCGGGGGCCGCCTTCTACGCCCTGGGGGAATTCGAGGCGGCTCGACAGGCGTCGGCGCGGGCCCTCGAGCTGCAGGCGGATTACATGCTGGGCCTCTGGGTGGGCGGGCTGGCGCTCTCCGGACTCGACCGGCATGAGGACGGCCTCGCGTTGCTGGAGAGGGCGGTAGTGCTCTCGCGCGCGCCGGTCTTCGTCTGCGCGCTCGGGTTTGCGCTCGCCCGAGCCGGCCGGACCGACGAGGCTGAGCGATTGCTGGGCGAGCTGGAGGACCGCGCGAGCCGGGGAGAGTACGTGCCGGTGTTTACCAAGCTCGCGATTCATGTCGGGCTGGGGGATCTCCCCGCCATCCGGCGCGAGTTTGCGGCATCGCTCGAGGAGATCACCCCGACCTTCAGCTTCCGGGTGACCGCCGGAGTGTTCCTCGACGCCTATGCCGGCGATCCCGAGATCGCGCGATTGTACGCGGAATTGTACCAGGAAGACAACTCGTGGCCGGTCCCATGAACGACTCCCTCTCCCGTCTCAGTGCGGCCCTTGGCCGTAGCTACCGGATCGAGCGCGAGTTAGGCGCCGGCGGGATGGCGACCGTCTACCTCGCTCAGGACCTGAAGCACGACCGCAAGGTCGCCCTCAAGGTCCTGAAGCCCGAATTGGCCGCCGTGCTCGGCGGCGAGCGGTTCGTGGTGGAGATCAAGACCACCGCGGCCCTCCAGCACCCGCACATCCTGCCGCTCTTCGACTCCGGCACAGTGGACGGCTTCCTCTACTACGTCATGCCCTGGATCCAGGGCGAGACATTGCGCAGCAAGCTGGACCGCGAGACCCAGCTCGGCATCGAGGAGTCCGTCCGGATCACGCGAGAGGTGGCTGACGCGCTCGACTACGCCCACCGCCACGGCGTGATCCACCGCGACATCAAGCCCGAGAACATCCTGCTCCACGACGGCCGGCCTATGGTGGCGGACTTCGGCATTGCGCTGGCGCTCTCCGCCGCGGCCGGCGGCCGGATGACCGAGACGGGACTCAGCCTTGGCACGCCGCACTACATGAGCCCGGAGCAGGCGACCGCCGAAAAGGAGCTCACCGCCCGCTCCGACATCTACTCACTGGGCTGTGTGCTCTACGAAATGCTGACCGGCAATCCGCCGCACACCGGCGCCACGGCGCAGCAGATCATCATGAAAATCGTGACCGAGGAGGCCGCCCCGGTCACCAAGCTTCGGAAATCGGTGCCCCAAAACGTGGCCTCGGCGGTTGCGAAGTCGGTCGAGCGGCTGCCGGCCGATCGCTTCGAGACCGCTGCCGCGTTCGCCCACGCACTGGGCGACCCGGCCTTCCACACGACCGAGGGCGCGGCCGGCACTCGCGCCGCGTCTCCCGCGCAGTCCCGCCGAGCCGTCGTTGCCCTCGCCACGCTGGCCGCAGTGCTCCTCCTGGCGGCGCTGTGGGGCTGGCTCCGGCCGGGGGCGGCCCGCCCGGTCATTCGCTACGGTCTGGCGCTCCCTGCCGGGCAGGCCCCGGTGATTGGCACGATCCCTCCCGTCCCAGCGCCCGACGGCTCGTTCCTGGTGTACCTCGGCCCAGGCGAAGCCGGCGATCAGCTTTGGATCAAGCGCCGGGACAGCTACGCCGCGACCCCAATTCCCGGCACGACCGGCACCGCGAGCTTCACCCTTTCTCCCGATGGCGACTGGATCGCGCTGATCGTGGCGGGACGGCTCAGCAAGCTCCCGGTCCGGGGTGGAACGGCGGTCCCGTTGGCGAGCGACAGCGTTGGCAGCGTCTTCGGCGTTGCCTGGCTCGATGACGGGACCATCATCTACGCCCTCCGGGGGGCGGCGGGCTTGATGAGGGTGTCCGCCAACGGCGGCGCTTCCTCGCTTGCCTGGCGATCCGATTCGCTGGTTTCCATGGCGCCCAACGCCCTCCCTGGCGGGCGGGGCGTGACTTTTCTGTCGTGTTCGCTCGGATGTGGAGTGGGCCAGCTCTGGGTGCTCGATCTCAAGACGAGCCGCGCGCGTCTCCTGGTGCGGGGCGCCGTCGCCGGGGAGTACGTCGCGCCAGGGCTCCTGGTGTACACCGCCGACGACGGTGGACTGTTCGCTGTCCGGTTTGACCTCAACAGGCTGGAGATGAGTGGGACCCCCATTCCTGTCGGCGAATCGACAGGCCTCGGCGCTCCCATTCCCCACATCTCGCGAAGCGGCACGCTGGTGATGGCCCTCGGCTTAGGCAACGGACTCAGCGGATCGAGTGTTGGGGGGCGGACGTTTGAGATGGTCTGGGTGGACCGGGGCGGGCGGCAAACCCCCGTCGACACCAGTTGGAAGTTTCGGCTCACCGGCCTCGCGAACAATCACGGCTGGTCGCTCTCGCCCGACGGGTCACGACTGGCGATCGGACTCTCCACCGGCGCCGGCGATGACATCTGGGTCAAGCCGCTGCCCCAAGGTGCGCCGTACCGGGTGACGTTCGATCCCCGCGCCGACATGCGGCCGCGCTGGACCCCCGATTCCCGCTTTATCAGCTTCGTGACGGTGCGCCAGCCGGGCGGACTCTACCTCCATCGCGCCGATGGCGCCGGCTCCGATTCCGTCCTCTTCGAGGGCGTTGTCGATGAAGGGATGGTCACGGCCGACAACCGAGGGCTGATCCTCCGCCAGGGCTCGCTCGGGGCCTTGGCGGGGGGGCGCAATATCACCGGGTTCCGTCTTGGGACGGACAAAGTACCGTTCCCGGTGTTGGCGACGGAGTTCGATGAGGAAGCGATCGCGCTCTCGCCCGACGGCAAGTGGCTGGCGTATCAGTCCGATGAAACCGGCCGCACCGAGGTGTTCGTGCGACCCTACCCCAACACCAATACCGGCAAGAAACAAGTATCGAGCGGCGGCGCGCTGGCTCCGCTCTGGTCCCGCGACGGGAAGGAGCTGTTTTACCTGAGCGGTGACAAGAAGATGGTGACCGCCCGGGTAGTCCCCGGCGCCACGATCGATTTCGCTGAGCCGAAGGTCCTGTTCCAGGTTCCCGACGAGCTGCTGGGTGCAGAGGCACTGTACTACACCCCGTGGGATGTCGCCCGCGACGGCCGCTTTCTCATGGTGCGGCAGGTCGGCAGGGAATCGGTCCAGGCCGGAGCGATCATCGTGGTCGAGAACTGGATCGAGGAGCTGAAGGCGAAGGTGAAGGTGAGGCAGTGAGCGAGGCCTCGACCCGGCTCACCGCCGCCCTCTCCGACCGCTACCGCCTCGAGCGCGAGCTGGGCCAGGGCGGGATGGCCACGGTGTACCTGGCCGAAGATCTGAAACACCACCGCAAGGTGGCGGTGAAGGTGTT
>JANNGX010000205.1:0-15147 GCA_031404115.1 Gemmatimonadales bacterium
GAGGAGCAGGTTGGGCAGATCGCCGGTCTGATACGCCGCCGCTTGCCCGAAGTTCGCTTCCCGGATAACATTTAGGGCTCCCCGGCGCACCTTCGCACCGGAGAATCACCCCTAGCCCGGCGCGCGGTTCGGCTCCGGTCCGAAAGCGATTGCTCCCCCATGGCCGCTAACACCTCCTCTCCGACCGAACCCCTGTCCACTGCGCTGTCCACGCCGACCGGCCTCCGGGTCCGGGAAGACCTGATCGACGAGAGCTACACCTCCGAGGAATACGAGCAGATGCTCTCGATGTACGAGGGCACCATGGCTTCGATCGCCGAAGGAGAGATCGTCAAGTCGAAGGTCCTCCGTATCACCGACAACGCCGTCATTCTCGATGTGGGCTTCAAGTCGGAGGGTTCGGTTCCGCTCGACGAATTCAAGGACATCCCCAAGGTAGGCGATGAGGTCGAAGTCTTCCTCGAGCACCTGGAAGACCAGGAGGGCGCGGTGGTGCTCTCCAAGAAGAAGGCCGACTTCATGCGTGTCTGGGAGAAAATCCGGATTGCGTACGAGTCCGACCAGCCCGTCGAGGGCACCCTCATGAAGAAGATCAAGGGCGGCGTGGTGGTGAACGTCATGGGGGTCGACGCCTTCCTCCCCGGTTCGCAGATCGCGCTCCGCCGGGTGCCGAACATCGACGAGCTCCTGGGCCAAACCTACGACTTCAAGATCATCAAGCTCAACAAGCGCCGCCGCAATATCGTGGTGAGTCGGCGTGTCATACTGGAAACCGAACGGGCCAGCAAGCGCGAGCACCTGATGAAGGAGCTCGAGGTCGGCCAGGTGCGGAAGGGCATCGTCAAGAACATCACCGATTTCGGGGCGTTTATCGATCTGGGCGGCGTAGACGGACTGCTCCACATCACCGACATGTCGTACGGACGGGTGTCGCACCCGACCGAGCTGGTCCAGATCGGCACCGAGGTCGAGGTCAAGGTGCTGGATATCGACTGGCAGCGGGAGCGCATCTCGCTCGGTATGAAGCAGCTGCAGAACTACCCGTGGAAAGACGTCGCCGAGAAGTATCCGGTGGGCACCCGGGTGCAGGGCAAGGTGGTTTCCATCACCAACTACGGCGCGTTCGTGGAGCTGGAGCCCGGCATCGAGGGCCTGGTGCACATTTCCGAGATGAGCTGGACCCGGAACGTGCGGCACCCGTCCAAAATCGTGTCGATCGGGGAGACCATCGAGGCGGTGGTGCTCAAGGTGGACGAGGCCGAGGAAAAAATCTCGCTCGGCATGAAGCAGACCGAGCAGGATCCCTGGATGGTGCTCCCCAACAAGTACCCGGTAGGCACCCGGATCCAGGGCAAGGTTCGCAACCTGACCAGCTTCGGCGCCTTCGTGGAGTTGGAGCCGGGCATCGACGGCCTGATCCACATCTCGGACATGTCCTGGACCAAGCGGGTGCAGCATCCATCGGAGGTGGTGAAGAAGGGCGACACGGTGGACGTGGTGGTGCTCAACATCGACGCCGAGAACAAGCGGATTTCACTCGGGCTGAAGCAGGCCGAGGAGGATCCGTGGCTCACGATCGGGGAGAGCTACCCGGTCGGCACCAAGATGCGGGCCAAGGTGGTTCGCCTCATGGACAAGGGAGTGGTTGTGGACCTGGGCAACGACCTGGAGGGCTTCGTGCCGATGTCCCACATGGGCACCGGGACGGAGGTCGAGAACCCCGCCGACATCGTCAAGGAAGGGCAGCCGCTGGAAGTGGAGGTCATCGAGGTCGATCCCATCCACCACCGGATCGTGGTGGCCATCACCGCCTACCCCGACGAGCCGTTCGAGCCGCCGCCGCCCAAACCGCTGCCGCCGCCGGATGACGAGGTGCCGGGGGAGTAGCGCGGTAAGTCGGTAGGTCGGTAGGTGGCCGCGGGGCGAATGCTCAGCGGCCACCTTGCGTTTCGGCGCGGCGCCGGACCGACTCGTAGGGTCTCCAGAGGAGTTTTCCTGCGCGATCGCGTGGGGACTCAGGTAGCTCCCACTTCGGCATCGGAGAGCAGGCTGAGGTCGCGAGCGACGGGAAACACGTAGCAAGCTCTGACGTGGATCCGAGCGCGGTATCAAGGAAGCGCCGGAATTCCCGGTCTCCTCGCTTGCCCCCCCTTCCGCGATATTGGCGGCAATCGAAAAGGCGGCTCGGCGAGCCTGAGAGGTGAGGCCGTACCTCTCCCGAGTGGGCCACGATTCCGTCGCTCGGCACACCTGCAGGGCGAGTTGATGCGACTCCTGCCAGGCCCGGAGGCTTTCGAAGGGATGCATGAGAGGAAGTACGCTCGGCCCCAGGCAGTACCATCATCCTTCTCGCGCCCTGAGGTGCCACTTACCGACCTACCGACCTACCGACCTCCCGACCTATCTTCAGCGCATGCCCACGCCCGAAGATCTCTTACACGACCTCCACCGACGCCAGGCCGACGCGGAGCAGGGCGGCGGATCGCATCGGGTCGCCCAGCAGCACAAGAAGGGCAAGCTCACCGCGCGGGAACGGCTCGACGTCCTGCTCGATGAGGGCAGCTTCGTCGAGCTGGATCGTTTCGTCACACACCGCAGCACCGATTTCGGGCTCGCGGCCGAACTGTATGCCGGCGACGGCGTGGTTACCGGCTATGGTCGCATCGATGGTCGGCTGGTGTACGTCTTCTCCCAGGATTTCACCGTCTTCGGCGGCTCGCTGTCCGAAACCCACGCGCAGAAGATCTGCAAGGTGATGGATTTGAGCCTCCGGAACGGGGCTCCGATGATCGGGCTCAACGATTCAGGCGGCGCACGGATCCAGGAGGGCGTCGCCTCGCTCGGCGGGTACGCCGACATCTTTCTCCGCAATACCCTCGCGTCGGGCGTGGTCCCCCAGATCTCCGCCATCCTGGGGCCCTGCGCGGGGGGCGCGGTCTACAGTCCCGCGATCACCGACTTCGTGTTCATGGTACGCGGGGTGAGCTATATGTTCGTGACCGGCCCCAACGTGGTGAAGACCGTCACCCACGAGGAGGTGACCTTCGAGGCGCTGGGTGGCGCCGACGTCCACGGAGAAGTGTCGGGGATAGCCCACGGCGTCTACGGCTCCGAGCCGGAATGCCTGGCGGCGATCCGCGAGCTGGTCGGGTGGCTCCCTTCCAACAACCTGGACCCGGCTCCCGGCCAGTCCTGCACCGATCCCGAGGATCGGCGGGAGGACTCCCTGTTGACGCTGATCCCCGAATCGCCCTCCACCCCGTACGACATGCATGAGGTGATCGGGGCCGTCATGGATCAGGGGCGCTTCTTCGAGATCCACGCCGCATTTGCCCAGAACATGATCGTGGGATTTGCCCGTCTGGGCGGCCGGTCCGTCGGGGTGGTGGCGAATCAGCCGGCGGTGCTGGCGGGCGTGCTGGACATCAATGCGTCGGTCAAGGCGGCCCGCTTCATCCGGTTCTGCGATGCGTTCAACATGCCTCTGGTCACCTTTGTCGACGTGCCGGGCTTCCTGCCCGGGATGGCCCAGGAGCATGGCGGCATCATCCGGCACGGCGCCAAGCTGCTCTACGCCTACTGCGAAGCCACGGTGCCTAAACTGACGGTCATCACACGGAAGGCCTACGGCGGCGCCTACGACGTCATGAGCTCGAAGCACATCCGGGGCGATCTCAACCTCGCGTGGCCGTCCGCGGAAATCGCGGTCATGGGGCCCAAGGGCGCGGTGGAGATTCTCTACAAGGACGAGATCGCGACGTCGCCCAATCCGGAGGCCACGCTGCGCCAGCGCAGCGACGAATACACCCTGGCCTTTGCCAATCCCTACAAGGCAGCCGCGCGTGGCTTCGTCGACGACGTGATCGACCCCCGCGATACCCGGCCCCGTCTGATCGACGGGCTGCGCATGCTCGCGACCAAACGGGACGCCAATCCCAAGAAGAAGCACGGAAACATTCCGCTCTGATGCCCGGTATACAACGCGTTCTCATCGCCAACCGCGGGGAGATCGCGCTCCGCATCATCCGCGCCTGCCACGATGAAGGGCTGACGGCGGTCGCGGTCTGCTCCGACGCCGACCGCTCGAGCGCCTACGTGCGCGCCGCCGACGCGGTCGTGGCCATCGGCCCGGCCCCGCCGGCCCAGAGTTATCTCCGTATCGACCGCCTCATCGACGCCGCACGCGAGAGCGGGGCAACGGCCATCCATCCCGGCTACGGCTTCCTGTCCGAGCGCGCCGCCTTTGCGGAGGCGGTGGAGCAGGCCGGGTTGGTATTCATCGGCCCGCCCTCGTCGGCCATTCGGGCCATGGGAGACAAGACCGAAGCCCGTCGCCGGATGCACGCCGCCGGGGTGCCGGTGGTTCCCGGGGGGATGGCGTCCCTCGAATCGGATGCCGACGCGCTCGCATTGGCGCAGACCATTGGGTATCCCGTCATCGTGAAGGCGGCGGCGGGCGGCGGCGGGCGGGGGATGCGGGTGGTATCGCGTGCGGAGGATCTGCCTCCGGCGCTTCGCAGCGCCGGCGCCGAGGCCCTCAAGGCCTTCGGCGACGCCAGCGTCTATCTCGAGCGATTCATCGAGCGGCCGCGCCACGTGGAAATCCAGATCCTCGCCGATCACGAGAAGACCATCCACCTGGGGGAGCGGGAGTGTTCCATCCAGCGCCGCCACCAGAAACTGGTGGAGGAATCGCCCTCGACCGGCGTGACACCACAGCTCCGCCGCGAGATGGGACAGGCGGCGATCGCCGCGGCCACCGCCGTGGGCTATCGGGGGGCGGGGACCTGCGAATTCCTCCTGACCGCCGACGGGTCGTTCTACTTCCTCGAGATGAACACCCGCATCCAGGTCGAGCACCCGGTGACCGAGCTGGTCTACGGGGTGGACCTGGTCCGGGAACAGCTGCGCATCGCGCGGAAGCAGCCGATGTCGGTCTCGGAGTGGCCGCTAGCGCCGCGCGGGCATGCCATTGAATGCCGAATCACGAGTGAAGATCCCGCCAACTCGTTTCTGCCGTCGACCGGGCGGATCACCTACATGCGAATTCCCGGAGGCCCCGGGGTGCGCTGGGATGGGGGGATCGAGAGCGGCGACGAGGTCACGCTCTACTACGACTCGCTTCTCGCGAAACTCATTGTGCACGGCGACGATCGCGCCGGCGCCATGAAGCGGATGGAACGCGCCCTCTCCGAGCTGGTCATCGTCGGGGTGGCCACCAATCAGGCGTTGCACCGGCGGCTGCTGGCCGATGCCGATTTCCGTCGCGGCGATTTCGATATCCAGTTTCTGGAACGGCGGCAGGACCTGCTTGTGCCAGTCGCCGACGACGAGCGGGATCTTCGGATCGCGGTGGCCGCCGCGCTGGGCGAGGACGCGCGCCGGTCCGCCCGGAAGCCGTCGGTCGCGGGCCAGGGCGGGGAGCAGAGCTCCTGGACCATGCAGGGCCGGCTCGACGGGCTCCGGTGAGCGACGCCGTGAGGATTCGCGCCATCGCCTCCGGGGGCGACGGGGTCGGTGCGCTGGCCGATGGACGGACCGTGTTCGTCCCGCGGAGCGCGCCCGGCGATCTGCTCGAACTCGTCGGCGTCACCCTGTCCAAGCGATTCGCCCGCGCCCGGGTGGGCCGCCTGGTAGAGGCCTCACCCGACCGCACCCCTGCGCGCTGTCCGCACTACGAGCGGGACGATTGCGGCAGCTGTCAGGTACAGCACCTGACGTCCGCTGCCCAGCGCGAGGCGAAAGGCAAAATCGTCACCGACGCGCTCACCCGGATTGGGGGCCTGGCCACCCTGCCGATCACGGTCGAGCCGGGTGATCGGGAATGGGAGTATCGGGCCAAGATCTCACTGGCGGTAAAGGGCCGGAACATCGGATATCACCGGGTGGGGCGGCCGGATCTGGTGTTCGACCTGGTCCGCTGCCACATCGCTCGGCCGGAGCTCAGCCGGCTCTGGACCGCCCTCCGTGCCCACCGACGGCTCCTTCCCATGGACGCCGAACGGGTGACGCTGCGGGTGGATCGCCGCGGCGGATTGCACGCGATCGTCCGGGTCCAGGGCAGCCTGGTCTGGCAGGGTGCCCGGGAGCTGGGTCGCGCACTCTCCGCCGCCGGGGTCGCAGCCGTGCTCTGGTGGCAGCCCGAGGGAGGGGCGGCGCGCGCCGTTGCCGGGGCTGCGGAGGCGTATCCCGCGATGGTGTTCGAGCAGGTCCACCCCGAAATGGGGGACCGGGTCCGGACTGCGGCTGTCGACGCGCTCGGTGACGTCACCGGGAGGCACGTATGGGATCTCTACGCTGGCATCGGCGAAACCACCCGGGCGCTGGCCGAACGGGGCGCGAGGGTGACCAGCGTCGAGGTGGACCGCCGCGCGGTTGCGCTGGCCGAGGGGTGCGGTCCGGCGACGGGGGTTCGGCGCGTGGCGGGCCACGTCGAAACGGAGCTGGACTCCCTCGATCCGGCGGATGCCGTGATCCTTAACCCTCCACGCACGGGATTGGGCGACCAGGTGACCGCCCGCCTGTCGCAGCGCCCGCCGGACCGCCTGGTCTACGTCAGTTGCGACCCCGCGACGCTCGCGCGCGACCTGTCACGGCTCGCGCCGGCGTATCGGGTGGCCGGGGTCCGTGCCTTCGACCTGTTCCCCCAGACCGCGCACGTCGAGACCCTGGTAGAGGCCTCCCGCCGATGAAATACCGAGTCACGGTGGGCGGCCGGGTCTTTGAGATCGACGTATTGTCCGAGGCGGGCGCCATCACGGTGGACGGCACCCCCCATCGGGCCGAACTCCGGCCGGTTCCCGGCACACCACTCCGGATGCTCGACCTGGATGGGACGGCCTGGACAGGGCCGGTCGTGGAGACCGGGCCCGGCGCGTGGGTGATACAGGACGCGGGCGAGCGTCACGATGTGGAAGTGGTGGACGAGCGGACCGCCCACATTCGCAGCTTGGCCGGGGCCGCCGCGACGACCGCCGGCCCCCGGGTACTCCGGGCTCCGATGCCCGGACTCGTGGTCCGGGTCGTGGTTGCGCCGGGCCAGCAGGTGGCGTCCGGCAGCAGTCTGGTAGTGCTCGAGGCTATGAAGATGGAAAACGACCTCAAGTCGTCCGGCGCAGGGGTGGTGGAACAGGTCCTGGTTGTCGCGGGTCAGACCGTCGAAAAGGGCACTGTCCTGGTGAGCTTCCGCCCTTGACCTAACCTGTTGTGCTGGGTTATCTTGCGAAGCTCTGTTGGAAACGCGATTCCAAGCACACCGAGTGTAACAGTGAGGCCGATGAAGACGTACACCGCTACGCCGGACGACATCCGGCACGATTGGCACGTCGTGGATGCCACGGGAATTCCCCTGGGCCGTCTCGCCAGTGCCGTCGCGCAGCTCATTCGCGGCAAGCACAAGCCGACGTTCACGCCGCACATGGACGGCGGGGATTACGTCATCGTGTTGAACGCCGGCAAGGTCAAGCTCACCGGCAAAAAGCTCGATCAGAAGAAGTACTTCTCGCACTCGGGGTACATGGGCCACGAGAGTTTTACCCCGGTCAAGAGCCTCCTCGAGAAGGATCCGGAGCAGGTCATCGAGAAGGCGGTCTTCGGGATGCTGCCGAAGAATTCACTCTCGAAGCAGCGGCTTCGGCTCAAGCTCAAGGTCTACGCCGGCACCGAACATCCGCACGAAGCCCAGCAGGCCAAGCCATATGTCGTCAAGGTGAACGCAAAGGTGAGCGCATGAGTGAGGATCAGTTCCGCTGGCACGCCGTGGGCCGCCGCAAAACGAGCGTGGCCCGAGTCTATCTGACGCCCGGCACCGGCAAGTGGGAAATCAACGGCCGCACGCTGGGTGACTACTTCCCGCGTCCGTCGCTGGTGTCGCACATCCAGCAGCCTTTCTCGGCCACCGACACGCTGGGCGCGTTCGACGTGAGGGCGCACGTGGACGGTGGCGGGCAGTCGGGCCAGGCCGGTGCGATGCGCATGGCCATCGCGCGCACGCTGGTGCTGGCCGATGCGCTGCACCGGCCCAAGCTGCGCACCGGCGGACTGCTCACCCGGGATCCCCGGGCCGTCGAGCGGAAGAAACCGGGCCGGCCCGGCGCCCGGAAGCGGTTCCAGTTCAGCAAGAGATAGCAGGACGGTAGGTCGGCAAGTTGGTACGTCGGTAAGCAGCTACCGACCTACCCACCTACCGACCTCCCGACACTACACATCGCCGGACGCCGATCTGGGTGCCCCGCCGGGGTCAAATCGACGGATGAACGCGATGGAAGCCTCAACCCACTAACGGAAGGACGTACGCAGTCGAATGGCACAACCCCAGGTGCAGGACCTCCTCGAGGCAGGCGTACATTTCGGGCACCAGACCCGGCGCTGGAACCCGAAGATGCGCCGTTTCATCTTCGCCGAACGCTCCGGCATCTATATCATCGATCTCCAGAAGACTCTGGGCCAGATTCACAAGGCGCAGGAGCTCCTGAAGAACGTCGTCCTCAAGGGCGAGAATGTGCTCTTCGTCTGCACCAAGAAACAGCTGAAGGCGCTGGTTCAGTCTGACGCGCAGAGTGCCAACTGCATGTATGTCACCGAGCGCTGGCTCGGCGGCACCCTGACCAATTTCGCCACCATCAAGAAG
Source organism: Gemmatimonadales bacterium (assembly GCA_031404115.1). Taxonomy (GTDB): domain Bacteria; phylum Gemmatimonadota; class Gemmatimonadetes; order Gemmatimonadales; family GWC2-71-9; genus JABFSM01. The sequence goes on from JANNGX010000205.1 coordinate 8,630, forward strand.
CAGATCCGGCGGCTGCGCGACCTGGAACAGGGGAGCACGGAGGGCGATTTCGACAACTACACCAAGAAGGAAAAACTCCTGTTCGAGCGGGAGCGGGTCAAGCTGTCGCGTAACCTCGAGGGTCTGAAGAACATGAGCCGGCTGCCCGGCGCGCTGTTCATCGTCGACGCCAAGAAGGAAAAGATCGCCATCCAGGAAGCCAACAAGCTCGGCATCCCGGTCGTTGCGATCGTGGACACCAACGCCGATCCCGACGTCATCACCGTGCCGATTCCCGGCAACGACGACGCGATCCGCTCGGTGTCCCTGATCACCAAGGCCCTGTGCGACGTGATCAACGAGGCCCGCCAGCAGGTGCCGGTCCGCGAAGCCGCGGAGCACGATGACGCGGAGACCTACAGCACCGATGGCGGCTCCGACGGCGATCCCGAGGCCGAGCGGCGGCGGCGCCGGACCGGCGCCCGCAAGCGGCGTCCCAAGCCCGAGGCCATTGCCGCGCGGCTCAAGCACGAGGGTGATGCAACCGAGCCGGCTCCTACGGGGGCAGGCGAGGCGAGCGCCTGAGCCGGGCCTTCCCCCCGACGCTGACGCCTCCGCCGCGCCCTGGCCACACCGGCTGTGCGCGGCGGTTTACTATACACCACTGGATGAAACCGAAATGAGCAAGGTGGCAATTTCCGCGAAGGACATCAGCGAGCTCCGCGCCAGGACCAGCGCCGGCATGATGGATTGCAAGGCCGCTCTCGAAGAGGCCGAGGGCGACATGGACAAGGCGGTGGAGATCCTGCGCCGGAAGGGCATCGCCAAGGCCGAGACCCGAGGCGGCCGCAGCGCGTCCCAGGGGCTCGTCGTCCTCGCCTCTCATGTGGCCGGCGCCGACGTGGCCATGATCGAGCTCAACTGCGAAACCGATTTTGTGGCCCGCACCGAGGAGTTCATTCACCTCGCCCGCGAGCTCGCCGTGGTCGCGGAGCAGCAGGCCCCGGTCGGCGTCCATCCCGGCAGCGCGCTCGATGCTGCGCCCTTCCGGGACAAGACGGTGGCCATCGTGGTCAAGGAAATGTCGGGCACCACCGGTGAAGCCATGGCGCTGAAGCGGGTGGCTCGCTTCCAGCAGCCGTCCGGGACGGTCCAGAGCTATATCCATCACAACGGGCAGGTGGGCGTCCTGGTGGACGTCGAGGGTCCCGCGGGCGATCAGCTCAGTGCGCTGGCGCGGGACATCGCGCTCCACATTGCCTCTGCCGATCCGGTGGGCGTGAGCGAGGCCGACATCCCGGCGGATTCGATCGCGCGGGAGCGGCGTATCGCGGAGGAGCAGGTGGCGGCGGAAGGCAAGCCGGAGAATATCCGGGCCAAGATTGTCGACGGCAAGGTTCGCAAGTTCGTCGCGACGAGCACGCTGCTCGGCCAGGCCTTCGTCAAGGATGAAGCCAGGACCGTGGCCGACCTGGTCAACGAGGCCGGTAAGGCGCTGGGCGGCCCGGTGACCGTGAAGCGCTTTGCCCGGTTCAAGGTGGGGCAGGACTGATGGCGCTGGCCTACCGGCGTGCGCTCCTCAAAATTTCCGGCGAGGCGCTCGCCGGGGGCAAGGGCGTGGGCCTCGACTATGGCGTGGTCGACACACTGGCGCAGCAGCTCAAGGCGGTCCACGACCAGGGCATTCACCTCGGGCTGGTGGTCGGTGGCGGCAACATCGTGCGCGGGACCGCCGCCAGCGCCCAGGGAATGGACCGGGTCTCGGCCGACTACATGGGAATGCTCGCCACCGTCATCAACGCGTTGGCGCTCCAGGATGTGCTGGAGCGCACCGGCGTGCAGACCCGGGTGCTCACGGCCATCCGGATGGAGTCGCTGGCCGAGCCCTACATCCGGCGCCGGGCAGTGCGACACCTCGAGAAAGGACGGGTGGTGATCTTTGCCGGCGGGACCGGCAATCCTTTCTTCTCGACCGACACCGCGGCGGTGCTCCGAGCCCTCGAAATCGAAGCCGAGGTGATCCTCAAGGGCACCGGTGTGGACGGCATTTATACCGGAGATCCGAAGAAGGACAAGAACGCCAAATTCATTCCCGAGCTCTCCTTCCAGGAGGCACTGGTGAACGGCTACGCGGTCATGGATGCCAACGCGTTCGGTCTCTGTAAGGATCACAACCTCCCAATCGTGGTCTTCAACATCAATCAGCCGGGAGCCATCGGGCGAGTGCTCAATGGAGACCGGGTGGGGACGATCGTTCGATGAGCGCTGCCACCAGCATACCCGACGCCGTCAAGCAGGCCCGCGAGCAGATGCACAAGGCAGTGGAGAACACCAAGCGGGAGTTCACCGGGCTGCGCGGCAACAAGGCCACCACGTCGCTGCTCGACACGGTGCGGGTGGACGCCTACGGTAGCCACGTGCCGCTCAACCAGGTGGGCATGGTCTCGGCGCCGGAACCCCGGCTCTTCACCATCCAGCCGTTCGACAAGGGCCTGATTCAGGCCATCGAAAAGGCCATCCGCGAATCCGATCTCGGGCTCAACCCCTCCACGCAGGGCAATCTCATCCGGATTCCCTTGCCACCGCTCTCGGAGGAGCGCCGCAAGGACCTGGTGAAGATCGTGCACAAGCTCGCCGAGGAGGGCCGGGTGGGAGTGCGGCACGCCCGGACCGAGGCGATGCAGAAGGTCAAGAAGGTCGAGCATGTGTCCGAGGATGAGAAGACCCGCGCCGAGAAGGACATCCAGAAGGCCCACGACGAGCACATCAAGCAGATCGACGTGCTGATCCACTCCAAAGAAGCGGAGATCATGGAGGTGTGACCGCCTCCCCGGAAGAGTTGCTCGGCCGGATCCAGGTCAACGGCGACGTGCCGCAGCACGTCGCCGTGATCATGGATGGGAACGGGCGGTGGGCCCAGAAACGTGATCTGCCGCGTTCGGCGGGGCATCAGGCGGGGATGGCCGGGGTGCGGGAGTGCGTTGAAGGTTGCCGCCAGGCCGGGGTGGAGGTGCTCACGCTCTTTGCCTTCAGTCAGGAAAACTGGCAGCGCCCACCCGAAGAGGTCGAAGCGCTGATGTCCCTGCTCCAGGAGTACGTATCCAAGGAAGGGGCGGAGCTCAGGGAGCGCGGTGTGGCGGTCCGCATGCTGGGAAATCTCGAGCGCCTGACCCCGGCCGCCCGCGCTGCGGTCGACACGATCGTCTCGCAGACTTCGGGTGGACGCGCGCTCTCGCTCAACATCTGCCTTTCGTACGGTTCCCGCGCCGAGATCACCCGCGCTGCGCGGCTGCTCGCGGAAGAGGTGCAGGCGGGCCGCCTGACACCCGCGGAGGTGACTGAAGCCGCAATGGCCCGGCGGCTCTACACCGCCGAGTGGCCTGACCCCGACCTCCTGATCCGCACCTCCGGGGAGCACCGGCTCTCCAATTTCCTGCTCTGGCAGGTGGCGTACGCGGAGTTCCACGTGACCTCGGTGCTCTGGCCCGACTTCACCCGCCGCCACCTGTTCGAGGCCATCCTGGATTTCCAGCGCCGCGACCGCCGGTTCGGGCGGGTGCCGTCGTCCTCGTGAGCAATCTCGCCAAGCGGGTCCTGGTAGCCGCCGTTGCCATCCCGCTCGCGCTGGGCATCGTGTGGTACGGGGGGCTCGCCCTGGCGATCCTGGTGGCGGTCGCGGCGGTGCTGGGTACCCGGGAGCTATTCGGCCTGGCCGAGAAGACCGGGGTCCGCCCGCTTCGCGGATTGGGGATGGCGCTGGCGGGGCTGACTCCGGTGGCCACGTGGCTGCTCGCGGCGGTCCCGACTGACTTCGCGGTCGGGCTCGCGGGCTCGCGGCCGCTCGCGGGCGCTCTCGACGTGCTGAGTCATTTTCCCGTGTGGCTGCTCTCGCAGTGGCCCCTCGCCGCGGCACTCATTCCGATCCTTGTGCTGCTTGGCGTCCTCTGGAAGCGCTCAGCGGCAGAGCGGCCGCTCGCGGCCGCGGCCGTGACGATGTTCGGCCCGATCTATTGCGGCGTACTGCCCTCGGCGCTCCTGGTGATCCGCTACGCCGCGGGTCCCGGCGAGTCCTGGCCCGCGACCTGGCTGGTGTTCTTCCCCCTCGCGGTCACCTGGCTCTGCGACAGCTTTGCGATGTGGGGTGGAATGCTGATCGGGGGGCCCAAGATGGCCCCGGCCATCAGCCCCGGAAAGACCCTAGCGGGCGGCGTCGCCGGCCTGGTGGGGGGCATGGTGACCGCTGTCGCGTTCGTCCCGCTGGCGCTCACACCGGTGGGGAAGGGCTTTTCGCTCGGCGTCGCGGCGCTCATGGGACTGATCCTCGCGGCCACCGCGCAGCTCGGAGACCTGGCCGAATCGCTGCTCAAGCGTGAGGCCGGCGTGAAGGACTCGGGCGGGCTCATCCCCGGTCACGGCGGCGTCCTCGATCGTCTCGACTCGCTTTACTTCGTTCTTCCGGTCGCGACGCTGCTATTCCGGGCCTTCGGAGTCATCTAGATCATGCGTGGCGTTGCGGTGCTCGGCTCCACGGGGTCGATCGGGACGAGCACGCTCAACGTCCTGCGCCGGCACCGGGACCGCTTCAGGCTGGTGGCGCTCACCGCCGGCTCGAATGCGTCCCTCCTGGCCGAGCAGGTGGCCGAGTGGCAACCGGCGTTCTCCGGCCTGGCGAGCGGCGACGGTCCCTCCTGCCTGATCGAAGCGGCCACGCGGCCCGACGCGGACATCGTGGTGAACGCGGTGGTCGGCTTTGCCGGGCTCGAGGCCACGCTGGCGGCGCTCGACGCGGGCAAGCGGGTCGCCCTGGCCAACAAGGAATCGCTGGTGGCGGCCGGAGACCTCGTGACCGATGCGGCTCGGCGCGGCGGGGGAGAGCTGGTGCCGGTCGATTCGGAGCACAGCGGCGTACTACAGTGCATCACCGGCCGGGAAGGCTCGCTCAAGCGCCTGATCCTTACGGCCAGTGGTGGCCCATTCCGCGGGTGGAGCGAAGAGCGGGTGGCGGCCGCCACGGTGGCCGAAGCGCTCAATCACCCCACCTGGCGGATGGGGAGCAAGATCACCGTTGATTGCGCCACCCTCGCCAACAAGGCCATGGAAGTGATCGAGGCGCATCATCTCTTCGGTCTGCCCTACGACCGGGTGGATGTGGTGGTGCACCCGCAGAGCATCGTCCACGCCTTTGTCGAATTCGCCGACGGCAGCGTGCTGGGCCAGCTCGGCTTCCCCTCGATGGAGCTGCCGATCCTCTACGCGCTCACCCACCCGGCCCGCGCGCCGGACCAGGGCACGAAGGCATTCGATCCGGTCGAGATCGGTACGCTGACCTTCGAGCCGGTGCGGCGCGACGTGTTCCGGGCCTTCCACGCGGGAGTCGAGGCGGGACGCATGGGGGGCACTGCGCCGGCGGCATTCAATGCCGCGAACGAAGTGGCGGTAGGTGCCTTTCTGGCGGGACGCATCTCGTTTGGCCGGATTGCGGAAGTGATTGAAGGCACTCTGGAGCGGCACCGGCCGGTGCCCGCCTCGTCGCTCGAAGTGGTCCGCGCGGCCGACGCCGACGCGCGCGTGAAGGCGGAAAGGTTGCTGGCATGAGCGGAGCCCTGGTGGGCGTGCTGTCCCTGGTCGTGGTGCTCGGCGTGCTGGTGTTCGTGCACGAGCTGGGACATTTCATGGCCGCGAAGGCCTTCGGGATCTGGGTCCACCGCTTTGCCCTGGGGATCGGGAAGCCGATTCCGGGACTGTCATTCAAGCGGGGCGAAACCGAATACGCGATCTGCTGGCTGCCTCTGGGTGGCTATGTGAAGATGGCCAGCCGAGAGGAAGACTCGGCGTCGTCGGCGCTGGAGGGCGGCGCGGCGAGCGCCAGCGTTCCTCCGGACCGGGTGTTCGAGGCCAAGCCAGTCTGGAAGCGGATGATCGTCATCCTGGCCGGCGTCACGATGAACATTCTGTTCGCCTGGCTGGTGTTTTCGGGGCTGTACTTCAAGAATGGCCTCAACGTCATCACGGTCACCACGGTCGGGAGCGTCTCCGCCACGGGGCTACCGCCGGGGGCCGAGGAGCTCGCGCAGTTGGTCCCGGGAGATCGGATCCTCCGGGTGGCCGGGAAACCGGTGACGACATGGGAACAGGTTCAGGAAGGAATGATCCAGACGGCGGCAGATTCCTTTGCCCTCGAGGTGGACGGGAAGCCGCCGATTACGATCCGAGTTCACCCCGATGCGCTGGAGGCCCGGGTCCGGGCGTTTGCCGCGTTAGCCCCCCTGCTTCCGCCGATCATTGGTCAGGTCGTCGCCGGAGGACCGGGCGACAAGGCAGGGGTGAAGAGCGGCGATACGCTGGTGACGCTAGGCGGGCGGCCCATCCTCCAGTGGCGGGAGGCGGTGGACATCATCGAGGCGCATCCGGACCAGGACCTGTCTCTGACGGTCGGGCGGGCCGGTGGAAGAGCGGATCTTGTGGCGCACACGCTCTCGGAAACCCTCACGGACAGCACCGGGGAGCGTCAGGTCGGAAGGCTCCGGCTGGGCAACGTC
>JANNGX010000206.1:0-3543 GCA_031404115.1 Gemmatimonadales bacterium
CTGCCGACGGTTCCGGGCATTCCTGCCCGGGAATAGCTCTCGATCGGGCCTCCAGCCAGCGCCCAGAATCGTTCTGAGAGCAGGGCGACCATCTGGAGGCGCTCTTCCGCGGTCGTTTGCCCGGATAAGTCATTGCCGGGCTCCTGCCCGAGACGATACATGCGAACTGGCATGGCCTCGCGGACTCGGCGGGGATCTGGGGGGATCATACCGGGAAATATACGGGTCGGGGGATGAATCTGGCGACATCTGGGCCAAGCAAGGCCACTCCCAACGATGGCGACTCGAGTGGTGAGTGAACCCGTCACTTCCCTCCCGCGAGCAGCTTCGTCAAATCCACCACCGCGATCCGCCGCCGCTGGGACTGGCGGGTAAACACGAGCGTGTTGTTGTCCGCGGTCCACCAGTACGAGGTCTCGCTCTCCGGAGACGTGGTGAGTTGTCTGGCGGAGCCATCCTTCATGTCCACGACGCCAAGCTCGAGGGTCGCCGTGCCGGCCCAGTAGCCCAGCCAGCGCCCGTCCGGCGAGAAATCACCGATCGCGTCATTCTTTCCGAGCACCTGGCGCCCCTGGCCGGTCCTGGTAGAGATCAGGTAGCTGCCATTACCCCCGCTGGGTAATTCGGCGTTGATCGCCATCGAATCGCCTTTCGGTGTGAACCCCAGCCAGGAGATCCCCGTCACATTGCTCTTGTCCCAGAGCGGCTGGAGCCTGCCATCCGGCAGGACTCGGCAGAGAACGGTCCGGCCGGCCTTGCCGCCCGCAGATAGAACAAAGACGTCGGTGCTCACCAGGCTCACCGCCAGGGCGTTGATGGTCCCGCTTCTGGTGATCCGGGTCGGCGGGCCGCCGGCCGCCGGAACCTTCCAGAGGTCGCGGAACGGGGCCGCATCTTCGGTGGACGTGAAGTAGATCGTGGAACCGTCAGGGGACCATTGCGGGTTCGCCTCAGGGGAGGAAAAAGTGGTGAGCTGCCGGGGCTCGCCTCCGGAAGCGGCCACGATCCAGACGTCGGTATTGCCGGACCGGTTCGACACAAATACGATCGACTTGCCATCGGGCGACCAGTTGGGCACCGTATTGATCGACGTACCAGCCACCAGCGTCCGCGGGGGGCCGCCGGCAACCGGCATCAACTGCAGGTCGCTCACCCCGCCGCCCCGGAGCACCTCGTACACCACTTCGGTACCATCGGGTGAGGGGAAGAGATTGGATACCCGGATCGAGTCCGGTGTGAGCCGCCGCTCCTTGCCATCCGTGACCGTGGTGGCCCAGAGGGCGTCCCCGGTGATGCCGGTGTGATAGGCGAGCCGCATGCGCTTCCCGACCCACTGGATGTTCCCTTCCTCGGCGGCATCGTCGGTCACCCGGACCTCAGCCCCGCCGGCGGAAGGAACGACCCAGACGTCGCCCTGTCGGCCACGCTGTGAAAAAAAAGCGATCCACTTGCCGTCGGGGGACCAGCGCGGAGAATTGTCATCCCGGATGTCGCGAGTGAGCTGGCGGGGCGTGCCGCCGGCTGCCGGCACGACCCAGATGTCGCCGGTACCGGTGCGGCGGGACACGTAGGCCAGCTCCGTTCCGTCCGGCGACCAGCGCGCGTCGGCCTCCTGGCCCTCGGTGGTGAGCTGCTTCGGGTTGCCGCCGGCGCTGTCCGCGACCCAGATGTACTGCGCCCCGCCTGGCCCACCTTCCAGCGAGAGCTTGCTCCCGTCGGGGGACCAGCGCGCGGTTCCGATGGAAGTGACCGGAAGCGGGGACGATACGCCGGTGGCGAGATCGAGAAAGTGGGTGCGCAGCGCGCCCCCTTCTGCGGTTGCCGCGTAACTCAGCCGGTTGCGCCTCGAACTCCAGGCGGTGGGGACCTCGAATCCCGGCGCGCTGGTGAGCTGTCGAACTGGCCCGCTGTCGGCTGGGAAGATCACGATGTCGGCGACGTTGTTGGCGCTCACGGCGGTCGTCACCTGCCGACTGTCCGGCGACCATACCAGGTCCCAGGTGCGGGCGTTGTGGGAGGCCGCGATGCGTGCGCCACTCAGGTCGGCCTGCGCGACAACCAGGTCCCAGCCGTCGGCGCCCGGGGACCAATAGGCCACCCGGCTGCCATCGGGCGAGAATTTGCTCTGGATGTGGTTGACCCCATCGGGCGAGAGGAGCGTGACCGCTGGCAGGTCCGTCCCCTTGGTACCCCTGCTCCCACAGGCTGAGAGGACGAGAAGCACGCCACACGCACCAAACCGGATCCGGATCATTTACCAGTTCCTCCAAGGACTTTGGCCACCGCCAGTGCGGTGAGATTCACGATTTCGCTCTGCGCCGCCAGCACGTTCTTGACGTCGCGTTCGTAGGTCTCCGACCAGAGGCTTCGGGTCGTCGCCGGATCGGAGAACTGCATGTTGATCCGCATCACGTCCCCGGATCGAAACACGGTGGTTTCGAGCACCGCGTCGAGGTCGAGGTCCCTGGCGATGTCACGGGTGGGCTTGGGGGTCGACTTGTACACCATCATGGACGAGCGCGATGCGACTCCCACCGAGCCGAGCTTGTTGAGGGCATTGGTGAGCGCATCCTGCATCGCGTCCACGAATACCCCGTCCTTGCCGGAGATGTCCTCGATTGGCATGACGGCAATCCGCTGAATGCCCCCTCCGCCTCCGCCCCGCGCGAGGAGCACCGCCGCCCCGCCCCCTGCGGCCAGCACGACCACCGCGATGAGTCCGGCGATCGCCGTCCGCCGCCCCGAGTGGAGCGTGGCCGTGGCAGACCGGTACGGCCGGGTCATGGTCGGAGTCACTCCGCCGCTCGGCGTGGTGGCCACGAGTTCGAGTTGGGCCAGCAACTCGTCCGCGTGCTGCCAGCGATCGGCGGGGTTCTTGGCCAGGCACTTGAGCAGCGCCTCCGCCAGCAGCGGCGGCACGTTGGCCCGCCATTCCCGGACGTCCTTGGGGGCCTCAAGCACGTGGGCCGAGAGGATGGCCTGAGCAGTGCTCGCCTCGAAGGGCGGGTGGCCGGTGAGCATCTCGTAGCCCATGACACCCAGGGCGTAGAGGTCCACCCGGTGGTCGATGTTGGCCTCGGCCATTGCCTGCTCGGGGGCCATGTACTGGGGCGTCCCGACCGCGATCCCCACGGTGGTCAGCGTGTCCCCAGCCGAGGCGCTGACCGCCTTGGCCACCCCGAAATCGGTGACCGCGGCGTGCTTGCCCGACAGCATCACGTTATCGGGCTTGATGTCGCGGTGGACCACCCCACGGGCGTGGGCGTAGGAGAGCGCGTCAGTGATCTCCTGGAGGAGTCGAACCGCCTCATTGATTGGCAGCGGACCCAGCCGAGCCAGTTTGGCCCGGAGTGACTCCCCGTCCACGAACGGCATCACGTAGTAGAGAAAGCCCTCCGCCGCCCCCCGAGTCGTAGAGCGGGAGGATGTGGGGGTGCTGCATCTGGGCGATGATGTGGATTTCGCGGGGGAACCGGTCGGTTCCCATGGCGGCGGTCAGCTCGGGGCGGAGAATCTTGAGCGCGACCTTGCGGTCGTGCTTGA
>JANNGX010000207.1:0-7608 GCA_031404115.1 Gemmatimonadales bacterium
GCTATCCGGTCAACGCCATCGACGGCGTGCGCCTGGCGTTCTCCGACGGCTGGGGTCTGCTTCGTGCGTCCAACACCCAGCCCGTTCTGGTCCTGCGCTTCGAAGCCACGAGTCCGGATGCACTGGAGCGCTATCGCGCCGAAGTCACCGGCTGGCTTGCGGCGCAGGGCGTCCGAGCCTGATTCATGAGCGGCCGCGCCCGGCGTATTGCGGTCATCCTGGTAGGGGCTGCCCTGGTGCTCTCCGCCGGCCGCTGGGTCTCGGTTTTCCTCACCGAGCGCCTGTGGGAATCGAGCGTCTCCGAGGCCGCCGCCGTGTCCGGAGCGCGGCGCGCGCTCCTCGATCTCACGCTCGAGCTGCTGGTGCTGTTCCTCGCCTCCGCGTGGTTCGTGTGCCATCTGGCCTTCGCCGCGCGAGTCGCGTTGCCGGATCGCGCGCCACCGGAACGGCTCCAAGCACGGGTGTGGCCCGCCCGGTTGCCCCGCTGGACTCTCTATCTCGCTGGCGTCATCCTCGGTGTGCTGGTGGGTACCGGCGCGGGAGGGTGGCTGGACGTTCTCCTGCTGACGATCGACGGGGTGCGCTTCGGTGTAGCGGATCCCCTGCTGGGCGTGGACCTGGGCTTCTTCCTGCGAGACTTTCCGCTCTGGCTCGCGATGCAGCATCTCGCGGCGACCCTCGCCTGGCTTGGGCTGGCCGCGGTGCTGGCGATCCATGTGGCCGGCGGGGAAGTGACCATCATCGACCGCCGCCTCCGAATTTCGCCCAAGGTGCGGGGCCACCTCGCGATCCTGCTTGTCGCGCTCGCCGTCGCGATCGGCTGGGGGTCGTTGCTGGAGGAGTTTCGCCTGGCCGCGGGACTTCGCGGCCCCGTGGTTGCCTCTGAGTTCATGCTCCGGACCCTGGTGTCCCAGGTCCAGGCGGGCATCGCCGCGGCGGCTGTGGTCGCGAGCATGCTCTGGTGGCTCCGGGTCCGGCCCGTGGTGGCGGTCACGGTGTGGTCGCTCCTGGGACTGTCGCTGGCGACCGGGCGCCTGCTTCCGCTGGGGACGGTGGTAGCGACGACCGACGAGCGGTGGCGCACAGCGGCCCGGCGTCTCGACTCGGTGGCCTTCTCGGTGGGCGAGGCCGAAGGCACGGCGGTTGGCCTCAGCGTTTTCGCTGCCGAGCTGGCGCCGACCCTCTGGGACGAGGCCATGATTTCCCTGGCCGCGGCGTCCGAGTCCACGACGGTGACCAGCGCGGGGCGGGGATGGGTCAGAGGTTCGGGACGGGCGCGTCCGGTCTGGTTCGCGGTGCGGGAGGGCACTGGGCAGGCCCCGGTTCTCCTCGCGCTCGCGGACGATGAAGTCTCCGCCTCGGGAGGGATCCTGGCCTGGCGCGAGGGCGACACGGCGACCTCGCCCGGCTCCGCCTCCTATCGCGCACTTTCACCCCACGCGCTCAGGCCGACGTCTCCCGCGGTCGATCTGTCGATGGAAGCGAAGGGCATCTCCCTGGACGGCTGGACGAAGCGCCTGGTGCTGGCCTGGGCACTCCAGGTGCCCGCTGCGCTCTCCGCCCCGTCCGGCACGCGGCTGGGATGGCGCCTGGATCCGGCGGTGCGCCTGGGGGCAACCGCGCCGTTCGCGCAGTGGACCCGCCCGCGGCCGCGCATCGCCGATGGCGGGGTGGTCTGGACCAGCGACGGGTTGCTCACCTCGGCCCATTTTCCGAGCTCTGCCCGGATTGAATGGACCAGCGGCCCGGCATCGATGGTTCGCAGTGCGTTTCTCGGGACGGTGAATGCGGCGACCGGTGTGGTACGCATCTTCCGCCGCGATCCGTCCGATTCGCTCGCGGCTGCCTGGGCGCGTATCACCGGTCCGCTGATCGAGGCGCCCGGCGCGATTCCCCCGGAGCTTCGAATCCAGGACCCGTATCCCGACGAGCTGCTCGTGGCGCAGACACGGGTCCTCGAGGGCCCCGCGTGGCAACCCGGGCGTCTGGTCGCGGCCGAGCTCCCGCCGCCGGCGGCGGGGGGGGGCTCCGAGGTGCTGGTACCGCTGGTTCGGCGGGCCTCGCGTCAGCTCGAGGGTTTCCTCCTGGCACGGCGGACTGCCTCGGGTGATTCGGTCCGCCTGATCCGGCTGGACTCGACCTCGGCGGTGGAGAGCTCACCCGCGCTGATCGAGAAGTGGAAACTCTTCCCGTTTCAGCAGGCGCTCTCCGACTCGGTGAGGGCGGCGGGGGGACGGTTCGAGCCGGGCCTGGTCCGCCATGCGATCGCGAGGGACGGCATCGCGGCATACCAGCCAGCCTGGTCGGTGCCTGCGTCCGGCCGTGCCCAGCTCGTGCTGGTCAACGTGATGCTGGGCCGCAAACTTGGCACCGGACGCTCGTACGCCGAGGCGTGGAGAAATCTGCGGGGCGAAGTGGGGCCCCTGGTTCCCGGGGCCGGCGCCGAGGCAACCCTCGAGGAGGCCCGGCGCTGGATGCGCCACGCCGACTCCGCGTTCAAGCGGGGCGATTTTCAGGAGATGGGACGGGCCTTTCAATTTCTGCGGGAGTTGCTGGAACCCAATCGCAAACAGTGAATGACCTTCGCCACGGCTACCTTTGGCCGGACGCTTTCCCAATGAGGCTGGATTGAACCTCCACGAATACCAGGCCAGGGCGCTGCTCAAGGCCGCCGGCATCCCCATGTCCGATGGTGATGTGGCCGGGAGCCCCGATGAGGTCAAGACCATCGCGGCTCGTCTCAACCGACCGGTGGTGGTCAAGGCGCAGGTGCACACCGGGGGCCGTGGCAAGGCCGGCGGTGTGAAGCTGGCCAGGAATCCGGCGGAGGCGAGAGAGGTGGCGTCCCATATTCTGGGAATGAGCATCAAGGGCCTGGTCGTGCAGCGCGTGCTGGTTGTGCCGGCGGAAGATATTGCGAGCGAGAGCTACGTCGGCCTGATCATGGACCGGGAAACCCAGCGGCCGGTGTTCATGGTGAGCGCGGCAGGGGGGATGGACATCGAAGCGGTCGCTTCGACCACCCCCGAGAAGATCGTCCGGCTGGCAGTCGATCCCCGCTATGGCCTTTTCCCGCACCAGGCCATGGGACTGGCGCTGACCCTCTACAAGGATTTTGCTCAGGCGCGGGCCGCCGCCGGCATCATGCAGCAGCTCTACTCGGTTTTCATCGGGAACGGCGCGTCACTCGCGGAGATCAATCCCCTGATCACGACCCCGTCAGGGCAGGTGCTCGCGCTCGACGCGAAGCTCTCGGTGGACGACAACGAGCTGGATCGGCGCCCCGATCTCGCCGTCTTGCGCGACGAGTCCGCCGAGGCTCCGAGCGAGGTCGCGGCGCGCGAGGCCGGCCTGACCTTCATCAAGCTCGACGGCGACGTGGGTTGTGTGGTGAATGGTGCGGGACTGGCAATGGCTACCATGGACCTGGTGAAGTATTACGGTGGTGAGCCGGCCAATTTCCTGGACATCGGGGGTAGCTCGAACCCGGAGAAGGTGGTCGCCGCGCTCCGGATCATCACCTCCGACCCCGCTGTCAAGTCGATCCTCTTCAATATCTTCGGCGGGATCACCCGGACCGATGACGTGGCCAGCGGCATCGTCGCCGCCATGAGCCAGTTCCAGGTGTCCCTACCAGTAGTCATCCGCCTCACCGGCACCAACGAGGAGAAGGCGTTTGAAATCCTGAAAGGGGTGGGGATGCGGGCCCTCTCGGACATGGATGAGGCGGTGCAGCAGGCGGTGGAGCTTGCCAAGGGGGCTGCGTGAGCATCTTCATCGACCAGGCCACCCGCTTGGTGGTGCAGGGTATCACCGGCCGGGACGGGTCGTTTCATACCAGACAGATGATCGGGTATGGCACTCAGGTCGTGGCGGGGGTCACCCCGGGCAAGGGGGGGCAGCAGTTCGACGGCTCGGTGCCCATTTTTCACACCGTCGCCGACGCGGTGCGCCAGACCGGCGCCAACACCTCGGTGATTTACGTGCCCCCCGCGCTCGCCGCGGGCGCCATTGCGGAGGCCGCAGACGCGGGGATCCGTTTCATCGTTTGCATTACCGAAGGCATTCCGGTGCTCGACATGGCCCGGGTGATGCCATTCGTCCGGGAAACCGGCGCCAGGCTCCTGGGCCCCAATTGCCCCGGTCTGATCACGCCGGGCGTGGCCAAGGTCGGGATCATCCCGGGCCAGATCTGCGCGCCGGGGAGGGTGGGGCTGGTCTCGCGGAGCGGGACGCTGACCTACGAGGTGGTGTACCATCTGACCCGTCAGGGCATCGGTCAGAGCACCTGCGTGGGGATCGGCGGCGATCCGGTGATCGGCACCAACTTCATCGACGTCTTGCGCGGCTTCCAGGACGACCCCGGCACTGACGCCATCGTGATGCTCGGAGAAATCGGCGGAACCGACGAGCAGAAGGCGGCCGCATTCGTGCGGGCGTCCGTCACCAAACCGGTGATCGGCTTCATTGCCGGGCAGACGGCGCCCAAGGGCCGCCGGATGGGCCATGCTGGCGCGATCATTTCGGGCTCCTCGGGCACGGCGGAGGAGAAGATCCACGCATTTGAAGATGCCGGCATCGGGATCATGCGCCGGCCGGCAGACGTGGTCGCCCAGATCAGGGCCAGGTTGAAGTCCTAGTCGGGGGCCGCTCACTTTGGAGGTGTTATGGCAGGGAACCAAACGCTGGCCATCATCAAGCCCGACGCCGTTGCGGCCGGAAATCTCGGCGCCATCGCCGCCCACGTCGAGCGGGAGGGCTTCCGCATTCGTGCCGGAACCCTGATGCGGCTGTCGAGAGCGCAGGCGGAAGCATTCTACGAGGTACACCGGGGCCGCCCGTTCTACGAGGAGCTGGTCGCCTTCATGTGCAGCGGCCCATGCTTTCCCATGGCACTGGAGCGGGACGGCGCGGTGGCAGCGTTTCGGACCGCCATCGGCGCCACCGATCCTGCCGAGGCGACCGCGGGAACGATTCGAAAGCTGTTTGGCCAATCGAAGGGGAAAAACGCGGTGCATGGGTCCGATAGCGACGAGAATGCCGCGCGGGAAATCGCGTTCTTCTGGAGTGAGGCGGAGCGGGCGGGACTCTAGTCGTGCGCCCCGGGCGTCAGGTTTGACGTAAGTCCGCTTCCCATGTAGCTTTAGGGGCTATGCTAGAGGTTGACATCCGCGAGCTCCGCCACGGCCCGGTCGAGACTACCGGCGAGCTCCCTGCCGCTGATCCGCTGTTCGAGGGGCTCGAAGTGCCTCTCGATGGCCCGCTCTCCGTCGGTGGGACCTTGGAGCGCGCCGGCCAGACCGGTTTCTTCTGGCACGGACGGTTCGTGGGACAGGTGCGCTCGGTGTGCCGTCGCTGCCTGATCGAATTCGTCATGCCGGTTGCGCAGTCGGTCGAGGTGATGTTTTCGCCCGACCCGGAGCTCCAGGACGACCCCAGCGTCTATCCGCTGGCGGAGCAGACGGCGCGGGTCGATGTCCGGCCGGCGGTTCGGGAAGAGCTGGCGCTGGCGGTGGATCACTTTCCACTCTGCCGGGAAGATTGTCGCGGGCTCTGTCCGCGATGTGGGGCCGATTTGAATCGCGGGGCGTGCCAGTGTGCCGCCCCCTCCGCCTAGACTCGAGGGCACCATGGCTGTACCGAAGAGAAAAATGTCGAAGCGCAGGAAGCGGCTGCGCCGGGGAAACCACTCCGGGGCCGGCATGGCCACGCAGGCCTGTCCGCGCTGCGGATCGGCCCGCCTGCCGCACCGGGTCTGCGGCTCGTGCGGGTACTACGCCGGCAAGAAGCGCCTCGAGGTCGAGGACAGCTGAGCGTGATCCGCGTCGCGCTCGACGCGATGGGGAGCGATCAGGCTCCTCGCACCGAGGTTGAGGGTGTGGTCCTGGCCCTGCGCGAGCTTCCGCCGGCATTTTCCGTGCAGCTCGTGGGGCAGAGCAGCGCGATTGAAGCCGAACTGGCCAGGCACCCCGAGCTGGATCGAAGCCGGGTCGAGATTGTCGAGGCGCCCGAGGTCATCGGGATGGCGGAGAAGCCGCTTCAGGCGGTCCGGAAGAAGCGGAAATCCAGCCTGGTGATCGGGCTGGGTCTGCAGGCGCAAGGCAAGTCCGACGCCTTCATCTCCGCCGGCAACACCGGCGCCATGCTGGCCGCTTCCACGGTGCTGCTCGGACTGCACGGCGGCGTGGAGCGGGCCGCTGTCGGTGCGTTGCTGCCCACGGTGGACGGTCCGGTGCTCACGCTGGATGCCGGCGCCAACGTGGAGTGCTCGGCGCGCGAGCTGGTGGGCTTTGCCCACCTTGGCACCGTGTACATGCGGGTCATCCTGGGCCGGTCCGCTCCCAAGGTCGGACTGCTCAACGTCGGCGAAGAGGAAGAGAAGGGCACCGCCATCGTGAAGGAGGCCTTCCGCCTCCTCAAGGTCGATTCCCGGCTTCATTTTGTCGGCAACATCGAAGGCCGCGACATCCTGGGCGGCCACCCCACGCACGGCCGCCTCGATGTGGTGGTGTGCGATGGCTTCGTGGGCAATGTCGTCCTCAAGTTCTACGAATCGGTGATGTTCCTGATCCGGCACCTCGCCGAGGAGGGCGCGCCCGACATGTGGGAGCGCAAGGAAATCCGCGCCGCCTTCCGGATGCTGGACTACTCTCAGTACGGCGGGGCACCGCTCCTGGGCGTCAAGGGTGTGTCCATCATCTGTCACGGCTCCTCCAACGCCAACGCCATCCACCACGCGATTCGCGTCGCGGTGCAATCCGTCGAAGTCGAGCTCGCCAGGCACATCGGGGCGGAATTCGCCGAGCGCGAAGCGGCCGCGCGTTCGTGAGCGCCACCCCGATCGTCGCGATTACCGGCCTGGGCGTCGCGGTCCCGGACCGGGTCGTCACCAACGCGGATTTCGCGGCCTACCTGGACACCTCCGACCAGTGGATCCTGGAGCGCACCGGCATCCGGGAGCGGCGGATTGCCGCTCCCGGCGAAACGCTCACGAGTCTCTGCCACACCGCCTCGCTCTCTGCCATGTCGAAGGCCGGCGTCACCGCGGAGCAGCTCGACGTGATCGTCCTGGGCACCATCAGCCCCGACCGTCGCCTGCCGGCCGCCGCGTGCGATCTCCAGGCGCTGCTCGGCGCGCGAAACGCGGCGGCGTTCGATATCTCCGCGGCGTGCCCGGGGTGGCTCTACGCGCTGGCCATCGCGGAGGGCCTCATCGCCTCCGGGAGAGCCAGGACCGTCCTCGCCCTGGGGGCCGAGAAGCTTTCGAGCGTCACCGACATGACCGACCGCAGCACCGCCGTCCTGTTCGGGGATGGCGCGGGCGCGTCGATCGTGCAGGCGGCGGTGGGAGACGGGCGGGGTATCCTGTCGATCGTGCTCGGCTCCGACGGAACCCTGGCCGACCTGCTCTACATCCCGGCGGGCGGATCCACCGAGCCGATCAGCGGCAAGGTGGTGAATGAGCGCACCCACTTCATCCGCATGGCGGGCCGCGAAGTGTTCAAGGCCGCCGTCCTCGCGATGGCCCGGGCCTGCGACGAGGCGATGGCCAAGGCGGGTGTCACGGCAGACCAGATCGACCTGATGGTCCCGCACCAGGCCAACTTG
>JANNGX010000208.1:0-2138 GCA_031404115.1 Gemmatimonadales bacterium
CCCTCCAGCTCACCGCCAGCTACTCGGTGGCTACACCGGTGGACTGGAAGGACGGGGAGGACGTGATCATCGTTCCCGCCGTGTCCGACGAGGAGGCGAAGAAGAAATTTCCCAAGGGGTTCGTGGCGAAGAAGCCATATCTGCGGGTGACGCCACAGCCGAACCGCTAGGTCTTCCCCTCTTCGCCTCCTCCCCCTCTTGGCGTCTTAAGCGCTTGGCGTCCTACGCCGTCCGCATCCACCGGAACACCTCGCGGAAGGTCGCCTTCTTGCCGTACATCAGAATTCCCACCCGATAGATCCGCCCCGCCAGCCACACCACCAGCAGCACCCCCAGGATCGTGGTCAGGATGGTGCCCGCCAGCTGCATCGGGGAGAGCGGAGAGACGGAATACCGCATCGGCACCACGAACGGCGCCAGGGGAGGGACGTAGCTCAGCACCCGCGCAGCGGTGCCGTTGGGATCCCGAATCAGGGCGAAGATCGAGAAGAACCCCGCGATCACCATCATCATCACCGGCATCTGGGCCTGGCCGGCATCCTGGATGGTACTGCACATGGCCCCCACTGCGGCGTAGAGCGCCGCGAAGAACAGGAACCCCAAGGTAAAGAAAATCAAGAAAACCACGAACAGATCCGGCCGCATCAACGGAAGGGACAGCGGGAGCGGCCCGGTGGCAGTGGCGCCCAGCGCGGTGAGAATCTGATCCTTGTAGGTGGAGAACAGTGTTGCTGCCCCGGTCCAGATCCCGATCTGGAGCAGGGCCACCGCCCCGACCCCGATCACCTTGCCAAGCATCATCTGGAACGGCGTAAGGCTGGAGGCCAGGACTTCGACGATCCGGCTGGTCTTCTCCTCGACGATCGCCCCCATGATCTGCTGGCCATAGATCAGGAGCGCGATATAGAGAATGATGCCCATGGCATACGCCAGAAGAAAGGTGGCCGCGCCGCTCTCGCCGGTCAGTCGGCCGTCGGCCACCTTGCCCGTGACCAGATCGATGCCCTGGACCGACCGCATCACCTCTCCAGCGTCGACGCCCAGCCGTTCCAGCCGCGTCGCCTGGATCACCGGCCGTATGTCCGTTTCGATCATTCGCATGTCGTCGAACGAGCCGACATTGTTGCCGAGGTAATGCACCCGGCCCGTCGTGATCGAGGAATCGCTGACGAGCAGCAGGCCGTCGAATCCCGCGGCCCGCTTGTCGGAAAGTCCGGTCAGCTTGACCAGCGAATCGCGCACGGCCAGCTCTCTGCCTGCGGCGGCCACGCGAGTGACCTCGAATCGCGGCGGGGCTCCGGCACCCCGACCCCTCCGGGCCGCTTCCAACGCCGCGGCCGCCCGCTTTCCGAACTCTGTCGTCGAGCCGTCTACCACGGCCACTCGCTTGACGCCGGTGTCGCGGCTCATCAGATAGCCTGGCACGATGGCCAGGACCCCGAAGAACAGCGGCCCCAGGATCGTGGCGAGAATGAAAGCCCTGGTACGGACTTTTTCGATGAATTCCCGCCGGATGACCGCCCAGATCTTATGCATGGTGCGCCTCGCTGGCCGGCGCGCTGGCGGCGTCGGCTCCGACCTTCGCGATGAAGATGGCCTGGAGTGAAGGCTCCACGACCTCGAAACGGGCAAGCCCAACATCTTCCTGAACCAGCGTCTTGAGAAGCCGGTCGGGGTCGGCGCCTGCCGCGAGCTGGACCTCTGCGGAGGCGCCGTAGTCGTCGGAGCTGGCCACCAGGGTCCGATCAGCCAGGATCCGGTTGGCGAGGTCGGAGTTCCGGGTGAAGGTGAGGGCGATGTGCCGCCCGCCGAAATCGCGCTTGATCTGCGCCAGCGGACCGTCCACCAGCTTGTGCCCCCGCGCGATGATCACGATGTGATCGCACATCTTCTCGGCCTGCTCCATGATGTGAGTCGAGAACAGCACGGTCCTGCCCTCGCGCGCCGCTTCCACCACCACATCCTTCATCACCTGGCTGTTGACCGGATCCAGTCCGCTGAACGGCTCATCCAGGATCAGGAGCTCGGGCTCGTGCTGCAGCGCCGAGATGAACTGCACCTTCTGCTGCATCCCTTTGGACAGGTCCTCGACTTTCTTCTGGGCCCAGTCCATGAGTCCAAGACGCTCGAGCCACTGG
>JANNGX010000209.1:0-24904 GCA_031404115.1 Gemmatimonadales bacterium
ATGCTGCGTGAGCGGGTGCAGGCGGTCATCGAGGAGCTGGAGACGGCAGCCCAGGTGGGATTCACCGGCGCGACCGAGGCGTCGGTCATGCTTGGCGAGGCGGTCGCGGCGATGAGGCTGGCCCAGCGCGAGCTGGGCGTGTTCCGGGTCAAGGATGCGCTTCCGCACATGTATCGCGCGCTCAAGGCGCTGGAACGGGTCCGCACCGCCGAGCGGCTGTATCTGCGGGGCGTCTTTCCAAAGCTGGTGGTCGACCTCGAGAAGATCCGGCTCAAGGGCACCGACAAGCCCACCCTGGGACCCCGAGAGCCGCGTCCACCGCTGGCCGACGCGAGGACGGCGCTGCGCGATCGGCTCGACCGCGCACTGACGCTGCTGGCCAGGAGTGATCCGGGTGCCCGCGATTCGCTCATTGTCATCCGGGTGGACGCCCTGACCCAGGCTCCGGACGCCGCTCCAGTCCTGGCTCGTGCCATCGACGCCATCGGTACGGGTCGGGACGTGGTCCCGCTGGTCGCCACGGCGCGGCGGGTCCTGCTCCGGGCCACCGAAGTGCGGCCCGCGGTGCCCGCCTGGCGAGGCATGCCGTGAAGCCGTTCACCTTCGCCACCGGGATGTACGCCTCCGGCGACTGGGAGAGCGGCCAGATGGTCGCCGCGATCGTCATCGATTCGCTGGCTCGCTTCACCGCCCTGGAGCTGGCCCCTGCCGGCGTCAACGTCGCGCTCGATTCCCCCGAGCTGTTCGAATACCCCTTCGTGTATTTCACCGGGCACTTGCCGGTACGGTTCACCACTCGGGAGCGGAGCAACCTGATCCGATACGTGGAGCGAGGCGGATTCCTGTTCGTGGACGACCACAACCATGATGTCGACGGCGTATTTCACAAGACCGCCACGGAGGAGCTCACCCGGCTCTTCGGCCCGCTCAAGCAGGTGCCCAACGACCACTCGCTCTATCGCTCGTTCTTCCACTACCAGGACGGGCCGCCGGCCACATCGCACGAGCTCAACGGATGGGGCGACAACCTGGTCCACGAGCACCTGATGGGCATCATGCGAGGCGATCGCATCGATGTGCTGTACAGCAACAAGGACTACAGCTCCGAGTGGTCCATGCACCCGGACAGTAAGCGCTTTCTGGAGCTCGACCCCTCCAAATTCAGTGTGAACATCGTGGTGTATGCGCTCACCCGCTGAGTCCCGCCGCCCCGGCTTGGAGCGGCTGACGCACGCCCTGGCGCTGGGAATTCTGGTGTGGCTCCTGATCCGGTCGCTCTCCGGTGCCGGCCCCGGACCGCGGGAGCGCTCGGGGACGAAGGGGCTTGCGGCGGCGCTGGCGCGCTGGAGCACGGTGGATCGTCCCGCCCGCGTCCACGCGGTTGTCGACGGTGACGTTTCTCCGATTGGCGTCGACTGGCTGGCGGCGCTTCGACGAGCCGGAACGCCGGCCACCTGGGAAGGACACCCGGAGCCGGTTGCAGCGGTCGATGACCCTGTGGCGGATCCCGGCGGCGGCTCCCGCGTCCTGGTCGCCGCGCGGGCGGGAACTCGAATCGCGCTCGAGGATGCTTTCGGGCCGCTCGATTCGGTGGCGGCCGGACCCACCGGCGCGACATTTGTGGTTCCCTCCGGGCCGCCCTGGGTTCGCGCCCGCGCGGGAATTCTGGCTGCGCGAGCGGCAACCCCCGATTCGTTGGTGTTCGGGCGTCTGCTGCTGCTCGGACGGGTGGGGTGGGAGAGCAAGTTCGTTGCAGCGGCCCTGGAGGAGCGAGGGTGGACGGTGGATGCGCGGCTGGCGTTGTTTCCCGGACGCGACCTGGTTTCGGGGAGAGTCGAGCGGCTCGACACCAGCCGCTACTCCGCGGTGATCGTGCTCGATTCGGTGGCGCCGTCCAGCCTGGTCGGGATCGGCTCGTACATCCGTGCCGGCGGGGGAGTGATCCTGTCGGGTGAGGCTTTGCGCGCCCCAGCGCTCGGCGCGCTTGGGGCCGTCCGGCCGGGGGCGGCGCTTGGTGCCGTCGAACCGTTCGATACAGCGGCTGCCCAGCCGAGAAGCTCACTCGGACTGCTCTCGATCGCCGATCGGCCCGGCCAGATAATACTGGAACGGCGCACCGGCCAGGTGGCGGTGGTGGCGCGCCGCATCGAGCGGGGACGGCTGGTGATCGCAGGATACCAGGACACCTGGCGCTGGCGGATGGCGGGCCGGGCCGATGCGGCCGAGAAGCATCGCGACTGGTGGGCCGGTTTGGTGAGCGGAGTGGCGCGGGTGGGTCGAGTGCCGCGTACTGTGACCGGTGGTCCTGTCGACGAGGCTCCACTCGCGCACCTGATTGACCGGCTGGGCCCGGCCACGCCGCTCGCCGCGGGCGGCGAGGCCGGGTTCTCAATCTCAAACGGCCTGCTCTTCGGAATGCTGGCCGGTCTATTCCTGCTGGGCTGGACATCGAGGCGGCTCAGGGGCGCGCCGTAATCAGGCGAACGGGTCCTCGTCCGCGGTCGGCCCGTACCCGCCGGCGTTGCTATTTCGGGCGCAGTGCCGTGTCGCGCCGGGCGGCCAGGTCGTTCCCGTCCGGCATGCGCACAACCAGGCCGTCTGAGGGAGTGGTCCGGTGGATTCCCGCCACCAGTTGCCTGAAGTACCCGGGCAGGGAAAACGCGAACCGGTCGGAGGGATCGTCGTCGATGATGAACAGATCCGCGTCGGCCATCGTGAGTTTTCCGAATCGAAGCGTCCCGCCCCGGAAATACATGTAGTTGACCGCGCTGCTGTCCGGACGAGTCAGCCGGGCTGAATCGGCCCGGGCCGCATCGCCGAACACCTGATAGATCCGGCCATTCTTCACCACAAGTGCGGTCACCTTTCCGCGCACCCTGGGGGGCGGCAGCACCGCGGCGGGATCCAGCAGAAAATCGTTGCCTTCGATACGCACGCCGCGGCCCGGGGCGACTTTGGCCAATTCCTCGAGGCTGAGCCCGAAAAACTTCATCAGACCCCGCGCCCCGACGCCGAGCACCTTGATGGACGTCGGATGCAGCCGGATCAGCCCGCTCGGCGTGAGGCTCACCTCCGCTTTCACGGTGAACGGCAGGTGGATCCCTTTCTTGAGCACGCCCTTCTGCACCAGCAGGTTGCTGTCGGTGCTGATTCTGAGTTTCCCGAGCGGCGAGCCCGTGTAGGCAAATACGTGCCGGGTGAGGAGGTTACTCAGGCTCGCGGTGTCGATCGCGATAGCCGCGGACTCGATTGCGAGGGTGAAGGAGCGAGGATCGTCGAACGCGGGTGGCACAGTCTTGGAGGTGGGTAGGAGCCTCCCGCGAAGCCGGCTGATTTCGAGTACGATCCCGCTGTCGATGCTGAAATCGACGTTGCGCATCTCGGTCTGCACGATGCGGGTGGTGTCCGTGATGACGATTGCCGGCTCCGGCGGAGCGGGAGGAGCCTCCGCTCCTCTTCCGCCGCAGGCCGCGCCGAGGCAAAGGAGCACGATCCATCCGGACGGTCGGCGGGCACAGGGCTTTTCTGTCCTCATTGTCCGTATTGTCCGTCCTTCTTGGTAGACTGGCGAATCCGGTCCGGCATGCACTGTGTTGTTCAGCGGGTCCGGAGGGTGCGGACGAATTCGTGGAGAACCAGGAATTTCTCGTAGACGATGACGCCCTTCCTCTTCTGGCCGAACTCCTGGAAGAGCTCCCGCAGCCGGCCCCGCCTTCTGACGTAAAAGCGAAACGTCTCGGCCACGTCCTCCTGGGGATGCCGGGCGGCGTAGCCGCTCACATGGTTGACCGGCGCGATCGCCACCCGGCGGCGCTGGAAATCCACCCAGGCGTCGTCGACTACCCGGTAGGCCTTGGCCACCTCCCCGAATACTCGCCGGAACGACGGGGTCCGGATCCAGTGCCAGTGGTGGTAGAGAAAGCTGTGGCCCAGCTCGTGGCTGATCAGCCCCACCAGCATCGGCCAGGGGATTTCGTCCCGGCGCCTGGCGCCCACCACGTAGCGCTGCTCGATCTCCACGATCTTCGGGTACTTGGGGTCCACGCCGGACACGCCGGGTCGGAGCAGCACCCGGAACCCCCAGTCGGCGATCCGCGCCTCCTTGAGCAATGCCCGGACCTCCCGGAGCGCCCGCGTGATGAGGTCCTGGCCGGTGGCATCCTCCCCGCACCAGGGACAGGTGTCCATCCAGTCGTCCACGCCGCGGGCGCAATGGGGACAATTGCCCTCGAACTTGTTGTCCTCGTTCCAGTGCTGGTCTTTGCCGCACCAGGGGCAAAATGGCATGGGGTACTGCACCCCGCCGCCGCAGCGCCAATCGCAGCGTGCATCCATCCTGAAGCCCTTGGGCGCCTTGAGGGGCTCCTCGCTGAAGGTCCCCTCGTCGGCAAGGTCGTGGTCGCACCAGGGACAGAACGAGAACTTCGGCGATACGGCCCACTCGCAGTTGGGGCACTCGGCGCCGGCCAGACCGGTGACGTCGCGCCAGCGCTGAAGCCGGCTGCAGTCGGGACAATAGTTCCACCATCGGTGCACCGGGTATCCGCAAATGCACCGGGGATCATCGCTCGGAGCGGCCGTGCGCCGCGCCTTATGACGCGGCATGCCGCGCCATGGCTTCATCGACGATGCGCTGGATGAAATCGGGGTAGGGCATGCCGGCCTTTTCGGCCGCGTTGGCGATCTCATGGCCCCGGCTGATGAACGGATTCGCATTGGCCTCGAGCACCCACACCTCGTCGTCGTCGGTAAGCCGGAGGTCGATGCGGGCGTAGTCCCTGAGCCACAGCGAGTGGAACGCGGTACGGCAGATGGAGTCGATCTTCTCCTTTGCGGCGGCGGACACCGGCCGCGCAAATACGTTGCGGACCCCCTTCCGCCGCCGGTAGGCCTCATCCCACTTGGCGGACTGAGTGGCGAACCGCTCTTCGGGGGTGTTCTTCTCCTTGTCGAAGACCAGCTCCGTCAGGGGGAGCAGCTCCAGCCGGGAGTCATTGCCGAGCAGGCTCACATAGAGCTCCCGCCCCAGAATGAATTCCTCGGCAATGGCCGGCTGTTCGAACCGTCCGTGCACGAACGCCACCCGCTCGGTGAGCGCTGCCACGTCCTCCACCACGGACGCCTGGGCGATGCCCTCCGACGCGTCGGCCGAAAGCGGCTTGACGATTAGCGGAAACCGGAGGTCGGGCTCCCCGGAGACCTCCTGGTTGGTCCGATAGGTGATGAACCCCGGCACTTTGATACCGTGGTAGGCCAGAATCTGCTTGCTGATTGCCTTGTCGCGGCTGACCTGCAGGGCGAGGGGAGGTGATCCGGAATATGGGTAACCGCCGGCCTCGAGCAGGGCGGGGAAGAGATGGTCCAGCCGGCTCTCGCCGCGGAACGACTCGGCGCAGTTCATCACCAGCTCGGGTTTCCACTCGGCGCACCGGTCCAGGACCTCGCGGGGATCGTCGTGGACCCCCACCAGGAGCACCTCGTGCCCCTTCTCCTCGAGCGCCCTCCCGACCTGATACTCCATGTCGGGCTCGTGCTCGCTCTCGGCGCCGAGGTCCTTTTCCATCTGCCGGTGATGATCGTCAGGCGTGTAACGAGCGTACGGTGTGTCGAAGACGACCCCAATCCTCACGGGGGCCACCCCACCGGCCGCTCGGCACAGAGGAGGGTGAGCTGCGGGCCGGCGGCCTTGGGGGTCAGCATGATGCCGGTGCGGTGCTTGAGGGCGTCGGTCGAAGTGCCCGCGTCCACTCCGTGCCAGAGCATGATGCGAGTCACCGGGAGTGGCTCCTGCCACTCGGCCCGGGAATTCCCGGGAACCAGGGCGTCCTCCTCGTCGGCGGCGCCCAGCACCACCGGGTCGGTGCCCTCCAGGAGCGTCGGCATCCGGCGAAGGCTCTCGAGCAGGATCACCGTGAGGGGCAGGCTCTCGCCCGACGCGGTGATCACCCCAAAGCCATGCTCCCCCGACCGGCGCCGAGGGTGGATCAGGCACGCGAACCGGCAGGGAAATGGCGTGCGGGTCTGCTCCAGTACGGTCTGGAGGTGGTCGCGTACCACGACCACGATCCCGTCCTGGCTTCCGCTGCGGCGATTGTCCCGCGAATTCGATTCTGCCATGCCTAGCTCTTCTTCGCGGCCTCGGCCAGGAGGGCTTCGACGCCGTCGAGGTCGAGATCGTCGAGGCGTTTGAACCGGATGCAGCTCTTGCCGCAGTCCACCGTGCCCAGCCGGGCCCGGTGCTTGGCCACCAGCGGCGTATCGCAGACGTAGAGCGCCAGGTAGTTCTTCTGGCGGGCCACGGCAAAGAGCAGCCTGTGGCCGGCGGACCAGGTGGCCATCCCGGAGCCCATCGCTTCCTTGGCATTCGGCGCGGCTTCCCGAATCATCCGGCGGAGAGTGCCGAGCGCCTCCCGAGTCTTCTCGGGCTGCTGCTTCAGGTACGCCGCGACCGTCGTTGCCTTGGATTGCATCGGGATCTCAAGTCGTGTTGGGTCGTGCCGGAGGCACCTGCGCCCGGCCGATGGTGTCGTTGTCGGAGCCGAACCAGATCATCCGGGTCTTGGGGTCGAATACCATATAGCGCACGGTGCCCCCCCCACTCGGGATGTCGGTGACGCTGATGAAGTGTTCCGTCTTCGAATCGAACCCGACCAGCCGATTCGGCTGGGTGCCGGTTTCGACGAACCAGAGCCGGTCGGCGTCATCCACGGTCATTGCGTAAGGTAGCGAGCCAGCGCCGCCGGGATTCCTCCATTCCCGGACGGCCCCGGTGGCCGGATCCAGCCGCCCCAGGAAGCCGCGGGAATAGTCCACATACCAGACCCCGCCGTCGCCGGTGAGGGCGATGCGCCGAGGCCGGCTCTTGGCATCGGGCAGCGGGTATTCCTTGAGCGCCAGCGTCTTGGGATCGAGGGTGCCGATTTTGTTGGTCCCGAACAGGTCGAACCAGGGGCGCCCGGCTGCGTCGAGCACTATCCCGTATGGTCGTGAGTGCGGCGTAACCATCTTGACGAGGTCGATCTTGCCGGTGGAGGTGATCAGCCGGCCCACGAAATTGCTCTGCTGCAGGGTGAACCAGATGTTGCCGTCGCGGTCGAGGATCAGCGTATGGGGATCGGTGGCGGCCGTATCCGGCATGGGATAGCGAGTGATCGCGCCGGTCGCCGGGTCGAGCCTCCCGATCATCCCGTTTCGATTGCCGGCGAACCAGGGGCGACCCTTCCCATCCACGATCACGTTGTGCGGATGGGTGCCCGAGTCGATGGCGAATCGCTTGAAGTCTCCCGAGGCAGGATCGAGCCGGGCCAGGTAGTTCCCGACTTGACCGACGAACCAGATCTTTCCATCAGGGGCCACGGCGGGGTCGCGGGGCCGGGTCTTGGTCCACGGGACGTTCCATTCCTTCACGGGAACCGGCGGTGGGTCCCGCTGCGCCAAGAGCGTTTCAACGGCGGACAGTCCGGCGACCACGGCGAAGACGAGGGTCAGCTGGCGCATGGGATTCTCGGTGTGAGAGCAGCTCCTGTAGATTAGCGCGGTTCAGACGGTGCGGGAAGGCGTGGAGCGACCTTACCTTTCGCCATGCCCTCGACACCGACCCTACCGGGAATCGCGCTTGCGGCGGGGCTGCTGTTCGGCGCCGGGAGGATGGTAGCGGCGCAGGCGGCGCCGACGGTCTCGCCGATGGTCCGGCTGGAGTCCGCCTACCTCGAGCTTCGCGACCTGCGCGATCAGCTCAGCGTTACCCGGAGCCAGGGCGCAGTGATTTCTCCTCGCGGGATTCCCCTCGACTCGCTGGTTACCAGGGCCGAACGGGCCCGCGACCGGGTGCTGGTGCTGGTGGATCGTGCCTCGGGACCGGGCCTCTCGGTCGGGGACTCGGCCGCCCTCGGCCACCTGCGCCGCCAACTGGTCGGACTGGGTCGAGCCACCGGGGCGCGTGAGCTGGCCGCCTCCGGGCCGGTCGATTGTCAAGAGCCTTATCCCGCGGCGCTTCGTGCGGTCTCCCTCGATTCCCTGACCGATCGCACCTTCGCCTGTTATGGCGCCGCGGCGCGCCGCATCCTCGTCGACGGCGATACGCTCGATCGCCTCTCGATCCTGGGTCTCCTGGGCCGCACCGACGGTGCCGAGCAGCGCCGCCGCCTCTTCCTGGCGCTCGAACCGGTGTGGCGCAGCGTCAATGGGGACGATGGGGACGCGAGCCCCTACCGTGCGATGGTGCGCGGGCGGGTGACCGAGTGGGGCGGCGGGCTGACGCCGATGGCGCGGCGCGCCCGCTCCCTGGGCGTCCCGGCCGATACGCTGGAGCTCTGGCTGGTGGCCGTGCTGGATGCCTGGCGCGCCAGCATGCCCGACACCATGCTCGAACCGTGGGACGTGTATCACCTGATGGGCGCCATGAGCCGCACGCTCTCGGGAAAGGTACCCCTCGACTCGCTCGTGCCCCTGACCAATCGGTACTATCGCGCCCTCGGGGCGGATCCGGTGAAGCTCCGGGTGCATTACGATCTGGTGCCACGACCCGGGAAGTACCCGGTGTCCTTCACCGACTTCGGCGGGCGCAAGCCGATCGAGCCCTGGATCTTCACCTCCTACCGGATCGGCGGTATCGACAACCTGGGGGAGCTGCTGCACGAGGTGGGGCACGCGGTCCACATCGCGGCTATCCGAACCCGGCCAGCCTACGCCGATTGGCCCGATAGCGACACCTTTACCGAGGCCATCGCCGACCTCGCCGCGCTCGACATGTACGAGCCGGCCTGGCAGCGGATGTTGCTCGGCGCCGCGGCGCCACTCGACGCCTCGCTCCGCGCCAAGTACTTCGGCATCGTGATGGATGTGGCCTGGTCCCTGTTCGAGATCCGGGCGCACCGGAGCCCCGAGATCAGCCCCAACCGGATCTGGACCGACATCACCAGCCGCTATCTCAGGATCCGGCCTCACCCCGAGTGGAGCTGGTGGGCAATGCGGGGGCAGCTGGTCAACAGCCCAAGCTACATGCTCAACTACGCCTTCGGCGCGATCCTCATCGCCGACATCCGGACCCGGCTGATTTCTGCGCGGGGCTCCTCCCTCACCGGCGACACGGGGTGGTACCCCTGGGTCTCGTCGCGACTGTACCGCTTCGGACATGAACGTCCGGCCCGTCTCGTGGTGCAGGACTTCCTCGGCCGGCCGGTTACGGTCCTGGCGCTCCTGGCGGACCTCGGCCGCATCGGCGGTCCGGCGCGCTGAGCGCTTCCCCGGATCACGGCGGAGGTGGTGCAGCGGCGATGACGTGCGCGCGATCCACGCAACATTCGTCTCCCGCATGCACGCAGCGAAGCCGGAAGAGCGGGGAGTCGAAGCGGGCGCGGGATCCGCCGTTGCTCTGCTGACGAAATGACACGGTCGGAGTGTCCCTCTGTTGCGCAATTCCCACCGCGGCACTGCTGCAGACCACCTCCGACACGCTCGAGCAGATCGATCCCTGGCCCGGTTCGAAGAGCTCACCTAACCTCTTGGCCCGACGCACGATCGGCCTCCCCGCCGGCGCCGCGGTTCCGGGTTGCGAGGGTGTTACCGAAAGTGTGGAACTATTTTTGCCTGATAGTCGTCCAGGCGTGACGGACCCCACCGACGTTGGGGTCATGGAAAGGCGGATCCCGATGCTCGACCCAGTCCTGTATCACCTTCACCAAGCCAAGGAGACGGCTACCTGGGTTGCGCAGCTCATGCGGGTCGACCCCGAGCTGATGCTTCCCGCGGCACTCCCCCTGCTTGCGGCCCGGCTCATGGATGCGGGCGGCGGGGATGACGACGCCGAGTCCGGCCTGGACGATTCCTCGATCGACCTGGCCGCCGGTTGACACAGCGTCCCGGAGCCATCGAATGAGAGGCCCCCGAAATCGGGGGCCTCTTTGCTTCCCGGTGGCTCTCCGCGTATACCTTCCGTGTCGGATCGCAGCATCCCCGGACCAGCCCAATTCCAGACAGAGGTCGGACATGTCGCATCGGCTCGCCCGATACAGCAGCGTCGTTCTGCTGATTCTTGCACTCCCCGGCCTGACGGGCGCACAGGACAAGTACCAGGAACCCAGCCCGGCGGTCGCGCGGATTCTGAGCGCCGCGTCGGCCCCTTTGGTGTCCTTCAACGCCGACCGCTCCAAGTTCCTCATGCTGGAGCGGCAAGGACTGCCGCCAATTGCCGACGTCGCCGCACCCGAGTTGCGGCTGGCCGGTGAACGGATCAACCCGATGTCGAACGCGCTCTCCCGGGTGCCGTCATTTTCGGCCCTCATCGTCCAGCCGATTGGCCCGGGCGAGACCCGCCGCATCGTGGTGCCGTGGAAGGCCAGAATCTCGAGCGCAATGTGGTCTCCCGATGGCAGACGGGTGGCCTACACTCAGGTGCAGGACGGAGGGGTTTCCCTCTGGGTGGCCGAAGCGGCCAGCGGAGAAACCCGGATTTTGGCCGGCCCGGTGCTCAACGGCGCCTTCGGGAACCCGTGTCAATGGCTCCCCTCGGGGACCGGCCTGCTGTGCGCCCGCATTCCCGCCAGCCGGACAGTGCCGCCGCCGCCGCTGCTGGTTCCGACCGGGCCAGTGGTTCAGGAATCGGACGGCCGCCCGGCACCCAACCCGACCTATGAGGACCTGCTCCAGAATTCCCAGGATGAACTGTTATTCGAACACTACTTCACGGACCAGCTGGTCGTCATCCCGCTCTCCGGCCCCGATCAGCCGATCGGCTCGCCCGGATTGCACCAGACCGTCCAGATTTCTCCGGACGGGAGATACCTGCTGGTGCAGACACTGCACCGGCCATTTTCCTACCTGGTGCCGGCCGGCCGGTTCCCCATGCTTACCGAAGTGTGGGACATGATGGGACAGGTGGTGAAGGGGGTGTCGGACCGGGGACTGCAGGAGAACATTCCACGCTCCGCCGATGCGGTCGCGGCCGGGCCCCGCGGAATTACCTGGCGGACCGACCTGCCTGCAACCTTGGTGTGGGCGGAGGCCCAGGACGGCGGCAACCCGGCCTTCCCGGTGAAAAATCGTGACCGCCTGTACCTCCTCGACGCCCCATTCGCCGGCAAGCCGGTCACGCTCGCCGACCTCGAATTCCGGAGTCGCGGAGTGGTCTGGGGACGGGGGGACCTGGCGGTGGTGAGCGAAGGCTGGAACCGGACCCGCCGGAGCCGAAGCTGGATCGTGAATCCGTCCCGGCCGGGTACGCCAGGACGCCTTCTGTTCGACCGGTCCTCCGAGGATCGTTACGCGGATCCGGGCCGGTTCGTTACCCGGCCCGGCCTCGGGAATGCGCCGGTGATGATGACGTCCAGGGACGGCAAGTTCGCTTTTCTGACCGGGGACGGTGCCTCGGACGACGGCGATCGGCCGTTTGTCGACCGGATCGAGCTCGCGACGGGCAAGACCTTGCGACTCCTGCGGTCGGAGGGGCCGTACTACGAGGAAACGGTGGCAATCCTCGACCCCGACCTGGGCCGGTTCATCACCAAGCGCGAATCGGCGAGCGAGCCTCCCAACTATTACATCCGCGACCTCAAGAAGAAGGGGAGCCAGCAGCTCACGCCGCTCACCCGCTTCCTGGATCCGGCGCCGGAATTCGCGGGCGTCAGCAAGCAACGGATTACCTACACTCGAGGCGACGGAGTACAGCTTGCGGGTACGCTGTATCTCCCGCCGGGCTACGACAAGAGCAAGGGGCCGCTGCCGTTTTTCTTCTGGGCCTATCCCCAGGAGTTCCGGAGCGCGAAGGCCGCATCCCAGATTGCCGGCTCGCCGTATCGATTCACCCGTCCCGCCGCCGCGTCTCACCTGTTCCTGTTGCTGGAGGGGTATGGCGTGCTGGACGGCCCGACAATGCCGATCGTGGGGGAGGGGGACAAGGAGCCGAACGACACCTACGTCGAGCAGCTGGTTGCCAGCGCGCAGGCCGCGGTGGATAAAGTGGTTTCGATGGGAGTGGCCGATCCGAAGCGGATTGGTGTAGGCGGCCACTCGTACGGGGCCTTCATGACCGCCAATCTGATGGCCCATTCGCATATTTTCCGCGCCGGCATCGCACGGAGCGGTGCCTACAATCGCTCCCTCACGCCGTTCGGGTTCCAGAACGAGGATCGGAGCTACTGGGAGGCGCAGGACGTCTACAACCGAATGGCGCCGTTCAACTATGCCGACAAGATCAAGGAGCCCCTGCTCATGATCCACGGCATGGCCGACGACAATACCGGGACTTTTCCGATTCAGTCAGAGCGGATGTTCGCGGCCCTCAAGGGCAACGGGACCAAGGTTCGACTGGTGTTGCTCCCCGCCGAAGCCCACGGGTATCGGGCCCGGGAATCGATCGGGCACACCTTGTTCGAGATGACCAGCTGGCTGGATCGCTACGTGAAGCCCCAGCAGGCGATGACGCCGTAGTTCGCTACTTACCGTATATCGAATTGAACAGGAACTTGAAGGTCCCGTGCGGCTGACTCCGGAAGGTGATCTCCGGTCCGAACAAATACAGGGTGCCCTTGCCGACCTTGGCCTCCGCACCGGCGATCCCGCCTTCCAGGTAGGTCTGACCCCACGCCCACCCGCTGCGGAGCGGCGTGGCGGTGTCGAACCACACCACCGGCTTGATTCCGCGCGCTTCGGCGTCGGGCGGCAGGCGCAACACGGGGCTCTCGTCGAACATGACGATCGCCCTTTTTCCCATGCCCAGCGCCGAGATGGCGCTGTTGTCCACCGCCGCCTCCAGCAGGGAGGCGGGAATGAAGAATTTGTCACGCGGGATCGGACCGACCAGGCCTTGCGGGGTGCGCTCGGTCATGTAGTTCCCCACCGGCAGTCCCAGGTGCTCGGCCAGCGCGACTGAGCTCCCGATCGTCACGACCCTTCCGCCGGCTTCGAGGAACGCCCTGATCTGGGGGATGGTCTTGTCCACGGTGACCCGACCGGTCATGCCCTTCAGGCTGTCCGGCAGATCGGTCGGCGTTCCGCCGAATCCGCCGCCGCCTCCCGCCGGCCCGCCGCCTGCCCCTTGCACGGGAATTCCCCCGTCCACGAACACCAGCACATCGAACTGACGGGTGAGATTGCCGGCATCGAGCCGCTGGGGATAGACCACCTCGAACGGAAACTCGAACTGCTCCAGCATGAATCGAACCCACCCGGAAGGCATCGAGCCACCGTACTGATCCCAGAGACCCACCTTGACCGGACGTAACGTCACGGACCCCTGGCCAGCAGGTGCGCTGACTGCGGCGGCCACCAGGCCTTTCTCGTCGGCGAGTTTGCGAAGCACAGCGGTGGCCTGGCCGCCGGACGGTACGTACCAGGAGCCGGTGGGGTAGGTCGTGCCATTGGTGGCGAGTGGCTGGCCAATCACCTGCACCGGAACCTTGGCCGCCAGCAGGCGGTTCACCGCCAGAAAGCCGTCGTTCACGCGGCGGTCGATAACGAAAGCCCGGCCACTGCCCAGTGTCGCGGTCATAGGCGGCTTGGCGATGGGCCCATCGAGCTTCTTGAACGGGCCGTCGATTCCGTCCAGGATGCGGTCGAATGTCACTCCCATCTGATACGCCAGGGTGTACCCGGCATTGTCGTACGGCGCCTTGGGGGGCCCGCCCGGATAGCTCATGTCATTGGGGTAGTCCTGCGGCTCGAACATGTCGAGCAGGTGGGGCCGGAAGGCCTGGGCCAGTTTGATCACGTAGGACCCGGCGGGGTATTGCTTGCCGGCCACTGAGAAGGGCGCCGTGGCCGAATGGATGTCGATGCCCGACTTCATCAGCGCATTGACGAACTTCGTCGCGGTGAGGAAGTCCGGCTGGTCCGAGGGAAGGATGTAGCCCCGCGGGTCACGGTCCTCCGGACGACGCAGCATGTCCATGTACTTGAGGTCCACACCGCCCCCGCCCCCGCCGCCGAACCCGGCGGGGCCGCCGCCGGCCGGTGCCGGCCGATCCTTGGCGACCTGCGCCTTGAGGGCGTCGATCTCCTTGGGCGTGGTGGTCCAGCTGTCCTTGCTGCCGCGGGCGATGCTGTTCCGCCCCATGACATAGATGTTATAGAGGAACGGCTCCCGATACCGTGACGCCAGGTCCAGGATGGCGCGATTGGCGGTGATCTCGTACTCGATCGATTGGCGGAAGCGCCACGGCTGTGGCGCGATCGGCATGGGCAGCGTGCCGCTGGCGAGCTGGCGGTCGGGCACCAGCGGAATGGTCATCGGCGTCGGATTGCCGATGGTCTCGGTCAGGATTCCGACGATGTTGTGGAAGTAGGCCGTCGTGCGGAGGCCGCCGTTCCACCAGGTCTGGTAGCCTGCTCCATCCCGCTCGACCACCCCCCCCTTTCCCTCGGCGGAAAAGCGGGTGTGCATCGCCGCGCCCACCAGGGACAGCCCGTCGACAACCAGCGGATCGAAGAAGTAGTTGTTGGGATCGCGGAACGGCGGGGCGAAGATCACCGTGCCGGCCGGGCCGGTCTGGTGGTGGTTGTACATGATCTGCGGGTACCACTCCCGGTACATGGCCCGGCTCATGTTTTCCGATTCGGGCTGCGCATTCATGTAGTGGTCGCGATTGTTGTCGTGCCCGACATACTTCTGATAGAGCCGGGGCAGGCCACCCGAAGAACGCTGCTTTTCATCGGAGCGTCGCATGTACCACCCGGACACCATCTCCATGCCGTCCGGATTGGCGGTCACCACCAGCTGGATGACGTCGTCCAGAATGCGCAGGGTTTCGGGGTCGTTCTGGCTCGCCATCTGCCAGATGTGCTCGAGCAGCTGCTGGGCGCCCAGCACCTCGGTGGCGTGCAAACCGCCATCGATCCAGACCACCGCCTTGCCTTCCCTGGCCAGCGCGCGGGCCTGGTCGTCGGCCAGGCCTTCGGCGCGGGCCAGCCGGGAGGCGATCTCCTTGTAGCGGTCCAGCTTCGCGAAGTTGGCCGGGGACGTGACGATCATCATCCACTGGTCGCGGCCTTCCGCGGTCTTGCCGATGGAGGTCAGCCGCAGTCGGTCCGATTCGGTGTCCAGCTTTTTCCAGTACGCGGTGAGCTGCGTGTAGGTGGCGAGGCGGTAGTCGTCGCCGATGTTCCAGCCCAGCTGGTCCGTGGGCGAGGTGAGCCGCCCCTGGGCACGGAGGTCCGGGACGGTGGCGAGCGCGGTGACGAGCGCGAGGGCGACGCGCGGGGCGCGACGGAGGGCGGTCACGGCCATGGCGGATCCTGAGATGTCGGGGTGACGGTCAGGGCGGTGGTCCTGCCCAATGGAAAGATACGGAGTCGAGCGGGATCGTGTTGAGAGGGGCCACTCTGGCAAAAGCGACGGGGGTGGCTCTCGCCACCCCCGCCCTCTCACGGCTCACTTCTCGCTGCATTCAGGCATTGCGGTCGATACAGCTCACCTTGATCTGGTCCTGGGGCACGTTGGGGTTATTGAGCTCCTCGAACGAGGCCGGGAGATTCACGTCTCCCCCATAGCTGCCTCCTTTGAACCAGGGGCCGGTCGGGAACACCGTCTCTGGAGCCCGGCCGTACTGCCGGATGAGGCGACGGAGGTCACCCAGGCGATGGCCGGTGCCGAACATCCAGAAGGCCCGTTCCCGGAACAGGAGGTCCGCCCGCGTAGTCGGCGTGCCCGGGTCGGTGAGCGGCGTGAGACTGGCCTTCGTGGCGCGGGCGTCGTTGAGCTTGCTTACGAACAGCGGAAAGTTGTCCGCCTTCAGCGCCGCTTCCGCCTCGATGAGACGCGCCTCGATCCCCGAGACGATAGTGACGGGGTCGTTTTTTGCCCATAACGTGGTATTCACGAACGGCGTGTTGGCATCGAAGGCGTTCCCCGTTCCCGCGGTCGGGAGTCTGGGATCGTTCGCGCTCTTGAAAGGCAGCCCGTTGCCCCCTTCGTTGTCCGCCACCACATACCGCTTGGCGCTGGTGTTTAGCGCCCAGATCTGGTTGTTACTCGCGTTGTCGGAATGAGTGTCCTGATAGATAAAGCTCGTGGGCACCGCCGTGACGGCCGTCGCCGCTGCAGCGTACTGCGCCCGGTTGAGGAGAGCCCGGCCCTTGACGACGGCGGCGAGATTTGCAATGCGGGGGGCGTCCGTGCCCCCGTTGTTCAGCAGGGCGGAATCGGCGCTGTTGATGGCACGCTTGAATGCTGAATCCACCCCGACCGGCGCTCCATAGACGATCACGCCGTCATTCACATCGCTGAACGGGATGCCGTTGCAATAGCTTTCACCGATCTGGTTTTCGGCCCAGGCCGTGAGCGCGAACATCAGCCCGATATTGGACACCGGGGTCGGCGAAAACTGCCGCAGGGCATTGATGGCCGCCCGGCCCTGCACCCGCACCCGCATCAGAGCGCGGAGCTGCCCCCCGAGGAAGCTGTTGGTCGGGGCCACCAGCCTGGCGTCGGCGGAGTTCCGTTGCTCGAATGTGTCACCCGACCGCCATTCGTCGGTCAGCAGGCCGCCAAAGAAGAAGGTGCTCTCCCCGCCGGCGGTCGCGCCGCTGAAGTAGCCGAGCACTCCGTTCTTGATTGAGATCGCCGCCGCCGCCGATGTCGCGGTGAGGATGATGTCTGGATCGTGCACCTCGAGCAGGCTGCTCTCACACGCCGAGAGGGCCAGCATGCTCCCGATCGTCATGGTGCCGAGAGTGCGCCGCGTGAAGCGCGGACGTTGGGGTAGAGCGATCATGCGGGGTCCTTCGCGAAAGGTGGTCATGGGTCGCGCTCCTCAGAACGCCACGTTCAGGCGGAACGTGAAATAGGAGGGCGGTGGCACGCTCTGAAAGTCGCTGACGACACCCACATTGGTGCCGAAATAGCCCCCTTCCGGGTCCATGCCGGGATACTTGCTCAGGACGGCGAGGTTTCGCCCCGAGGCGGTGAGGCTCAGCCGGTTGGCGGCAAATGCCCGAGCGAATCGGTCGGGGAAGGTGTAGGTGACCGAGAGCTCCCGGAGCCGTACAAAGTTCGTATTGTGCACGTAGCCGTACTGGGTGAAGCCCGGCACCTGGCGCAACGCCACCGCGGCGGCCTGCTCCGCGAGCGGCGCATTGGGATCGAGGTCCCCCCGGCAGTTGAGCCGGTTTTGGCAGCGAATCCGCTCGGTCCCGAACAGCTGGTAGCCGCCGACTTTGGCGTCCACCAGGGCCTGAATCCGGATTTTGCGGCCGAAGAGGTCGAACGTGTTGTATGCGGTGAACTCTCCGGGCGGCAGCGACGGTCCGACGTACACCGATGTATCGCCGACGAAGATCTCGTTTCGCGGATCAGGAGTCGAGATGCCACCGGTCACGGTCGGCTTCCAATACCCGATGAGACCGTCGCCGTTCTTGTCCTGGTAGGTGTAGGGCCGCAGGAACCAGGCGTTGATGGGATATCCCGGAATGTCCGAGACCGTGGTCCCGCGATTCGGCGGGAGGTCGCCCAGGGTGAGGATCTTGCCTTTGTTATATGACGCCGAGGCGGTGATTTCCCATCCGAAATTCTTCGAATCGAGGATCCTCGCGTTGACAGAGGCCTCGATCCCCTCATTCTGGGTCCGGCCGGCGTTCACCAATTGGGTGGCGGCGGTCCCGGCGTCCGGCGGGACGGTGCGGCTGAGGAGCGCGTCTCGGCTGGTCTTCTTGTAGTAGGTGAACTCGAGGTTCACCTTGCTCTGGAACAGCGTGGCGTCGAACCCCAGTTCCACCTCAGCGGTCCGCTCGGGCTTGAGGGTGGCATTGCCCAACGCGCCGATGAAGAGCCCCGGTGCGTCAGTGCCGTCGACATTGGAGACGCCCGAGAGCAGGAAGGGAATGGCGTCATTCGGTCCCGGCTGCCGGCCGGAGGCGCCGTAGGCGCCCCGCAACCGGAAGCTTGAAAGCACGTCGCTCTTGGGGAAGAAGGCCTCGTCCGAGAGGACGTAGGATACCGACGCCTTGGGATAGTACACCCGCGCAAACTGTTTGCCGAAGGCGCTGTTCTTGTCGGAGCGGACCGCCGCCGTCAGATACAGGCGGTCCTTGTAGGAAATGGACTGCTCGGCAAAGTAGCCCAGGGTGGCCGTAACGATGGTGGACTCGTCGGCGTCGAGGATGGCGCCCGAGTTTACAGTGGTGCCGCCCGGCGTGAGATCCTCGCCGAACGCGCCGTTGCGGGCAAATTTTTCCTTGACATACTGGCCGCCGACGATGGTCTTGGCGCCGACGTCGGCGCCCAGCCGATAGCTCGCGGTGGCGTTGAGGTCTCCGGTGTAGTTGAAGAAAGTGGTCCGGTTGTTACCCCGAAAGCCCAGCTTGATGGTGGAGAAATTCACACACTCGTCCCGGCGGCAGAGTTCGCTGTCCTCGCGGCTCACGAAATCCAGGCCACCCACGGCGCGGACCGCCAGCCAATGGGTGGGCCGGTAGTTGAAAGTCCCGCTGCTGATGGTCCGGTTGATATCCTGTGTGGTCAGGTTGGCGAAAGTCTCGTTGGGCGTGAACTGCCGGTAGCCCAGGTTGGCCACTCCGCCCACGATGTTGCCCTTGAACCCGGGGCCACCGAGGGCGTTGCCCAGGAGTCCGGTGATATTGTTGTCAGTCTGGGGAAGCCGCTGGGTGCTGGTGACGAAGCCACTGTTAACCTGGACGTCCGCCTTCTCGCCCAGGTTCACGCTCAGGTTGGCGCGAATGTTGGTTTTCCGGAGCGCGTTGGGACGGAGCTGTGTGTAGGGTACCGATCCGATGTTGCGGGTGGCAAGAATTCGCTGCTGGAAGACTTCCGGCATCTTGACCTGGCCCACCTCGTCCTCCCAATCTCCCGCCACGTAGTACCGGATGGCGTCGGTCCCGCCGCTCACCTGGAGCCCGTACTGCTGGCGGTAGCCGGTGGCGTTGGGAGACGCCTGCGGATCGGTAAAGATTCGGAACTTGGTCAGGCTGTCCTGGGAGCAGGTTCGGGCGACCAGGCCCGACAGGAAGCACTGGGTGGTGTTGCTCGCCGCCGACCCCGTGGTCCAACCCCGGTAGGAAAAGGGATAGGTGTTGAGATCCTTGATGAATCCGCCCTCCATGAAGGCGTTCCAGACCGGACGACCTGCCTTACCCTTCTTGGTCTTGATGACGATCACTCCGTTGGCGGCATCGGTGCCGTAGAGCGTTGAGGCCGACGGCCCCCGGACTATGTCGATGGACTCGATGTCCTCGGGGTTGAGGTCGTCCACTCGGCTCGGGCTGGTGCCCCCGATCCCGATGGAGGAGGAGTTCACGTCGCTCACCACCCGGATTCCGTCGACAACGTAGATCGGATTGTTCGACAGCGTCAGCGAGCTGTTGCCGCGGATCCGGACCCGGGCGCCGGCGCCGGTCATGTTGCCCGGCAACACCTGCACGCCCGGCGCTTTGGCCACCAGCAGGTCGTTCATGTTCGCCACCGGGGTGGTGTTCACCAAGTCCGCGACCTCGATGGTGGACACCGCGTTGCCGATTTCGCGCTTGGCCTGGTCGCCGGTGGCGGTCACCACCACCTCATCCAGCGAATAAGGTGTGAGGACCAGGCCGAAGTCGGCCGTCGCGCTCGACTGATCGGCCAAGGTCACCCTCTTGGCGACCGAGGCGTAGCCGATCTGCGAGGCGCGGACCTGATGGGTGCCGGCCGGTACCCCAACCAGCCGGTACCGTCCTTCGGCGTTGGTGGTGGTCATTGCGCTGCTTCCGACCACCACCACGCGGGCGCCCACCAGGGCGGCACCGTTGGCCTGGTCGGTCACCTTGCCAGCCAGGGTGCCCTGCGCCGCGGCGGTTCCCGCCAAGCCGAGCAGGAGGCCGAGGGAGAGGAGCGGGCGGCGCGCGAAGTTACGGAGTCCAGCGATGGTCATGGTGAACTGTCCCTCGAGAGGGTGAAAGCGACGCAGGGCGGCCGGACCGGGCCGGTCGAGACCTTCGCTGTGTTTAGGGCAGGGGCCATGCCGTCGTCAAGCGCCCCGGAGCACGTTGTCCTGCATGCACTTGGATTGCG
Organism: Gemmatimonadales bacterium; assembly: GCA_031404115.1. GTDB lineage: Bacteria > Gemmatimonadota > Gemmatimonadetes > Gemmatimonadales > GWC2-71-9 > JABFSM01. Next base: position 19,994 of record JANNGX010000209.1, read on the forward strand.
CCAACCCCCGGACCCGTGTGCTTTCGACACGGAGCGGGCGGGTCGATTCATGTGAAGCTGACACGGCAACTTTAGAGGGGTGCCGGCCGCCGGCCGACAGGAACCGGTGAAGTATGCGTCCTGAACCCCGGGGGATCAACCCTGTGGGGCCTCTGAAAACGCCGTCGGGACCCGTCCGGCGAGCTCAAGGAGCTCCTTGGCTGCCGAGGCGTACGGGAGGAGCGCCGCCAGGCTTCCCTTGGCCAGCCGGAGTCGGCCGCCCATCAGGGCCACAACAGGCGAGCCCCCCTCGCACAGGACATGACGCCACGCGGCCAGGCCTCCCTGGAACACAAAGGCCGCCTCCGCGTGAGCCGCCTCCGGGTGTGCGATCCCGGCCGAGCGACAGGCGCCGTGCCAGAGGTCCAGCACCACCGCCCGGCGGGCGTCGGGATCCGGGTCGTCCAGGATCAGGGCCACCGCGCCTTCCCAGTGTTCCGCCGCGCTCCGGTAGGCCGGACTGGCGTTGAGCTCGCCGGCCCACGCCTCCACCCAGCGTTGTGAGAAGGCTTCGAAGGGCACGTCCCGCTCCCGCTCGGGTAGACACAGCGCGCCGGGTCCGCAGGGGGCCCGGCGCGCGGGGTAAGCTACACGGAAGACTGGCGGGGCAAAGGCCCGGCAGGATCGGGTTACGGGATGCGCCGGAGGCTCATGCTCCCATTCACCGTGCTCAGGTTCAGGGTGCGGCCCCCCTGCCCGATGGTGCCGCTCATGCGCCGTGGTCCCCACTTGCCCCGGATGGTGAGCGGAAAATCAGTGCTCATCGAGCCGTTGACCGTGGAAGCGTCCACCTCCATGCTCGCCGCCGCCGGCAGCTCGACCGTGATGCCGCCGTTGACCGTTTCGAACTCCGCATCACCCCGCCAGTCGGTACGTCCCACGGTGGCGTCGATGGACCCGTTGACCGTCGTGGCATTGGCGAAGGAGGTCGTTTCCACGCTGATATCACCATTGACGGTGTGGGCGTCCACCTCGGCGGTGAGCCGGCGCGCCACCACCTCGCCGTTCACGGTGCGCCCGACGAACTTCACGCCTTCGGGCACCCGGATGGTCCAGCGCACCTGCACGTCGTTGTTCCGGGTGGTGTTGCGGCCCCGGCCACCCTCGCGGCATTCGTTGTCCTCGCCCCTCCGCGCGCTGGGGTATACCGCGCAGATGGTGACGCCGTCGGCGTGCTCGACCACTTCGATCCGCACGCTTTCGGGGTCGCTCTTGCGTCCCGTTTTCACCGCGATGACTTCCGCGTCGCGTCCTCCTGCGCCCGAGGCGTCGATCGAGCCATTGATGCCGACGATCTCGATGGTTTTTCCAGCGGCCAGGGCCCGCTTCCACTGGAAGTCATCGACACGAATCGGCGAGGAGGGGCCACCGGACAGCGCGGCGAGGGCGAACAGGGTAGAAATCGGCATAGAACTCTCTTGGGTGACCGGAGGGCACGGCTGGCATCAGGATCGACTTACGGGCCTCGCGGCCCGGGAGATTCAGCGTCCTCCGTCCGATACCTCGGGGCCCACGGGCGTTGGAACTATCTTTCCCGGCGACCGTCCATCCTGGAGCCCAACCGCATGACCACGCTCGCGCCCGCCCCGGTCCGCGCGCCGACCGGAACGACCCTCTCCTGCAAGGGGTGGCACCAGGAGGCGGCGCTCCGGATGCTGATGAACAACCTCGATCCCGCCGTGGCCGAGCGGCCCGAGGACCTGGTGGTTTACGGGGGAACCGGCAAGGCGGCGCGCAACTGGGCCTGCTACGAAAAAATAGTGGAAACGCTTCGGCGTCTCGCCAACGATGAAACGTTGCTGGTGCAGAGCGGCAAGCCGGTCGGGGTGTTCCGGACCCACGACGAAGCCCCCCGGGTGTTGATCGCCAACGCGCACCTGGTGCCGCGCTGGGCCAACTGGGACGAGTTCCGCCGGCTCGAGGCGATGGGGCTCACGATGTACGGTCAGATGACCGCGGGTTCCTGGATCTACATCGGGACCCAGGGAATCCTGCAGGGCACCTACGAGACCTTCGCCGAATGCGCCCGGCGCCACTTCGGGGGGACCCTGGCGGGACGCCTGCTGGTAACCGGCGGGCTCGGCGGGATGGGTGGCGCGCAGCCCCTGGCGGCCACCATGAATGGCGGCGTGCTGCTCGGGATCGACGTGGATCACGCCCGTATCGCGAGACGCGTCGAGGGGGGCTATTGCGACCGGATGACCCACGATCTCGACGAAGCGCTCCGGTTGACCCTGGCAGCCCGCGAGGCCCGCCACCCCCTCTCGGTCGGTCTGGTGGGGAATGCCGCCGTCGTGCTGCCGGAGCTGCTCCGGCGCGGCGTGCCGGTCGACCTGGTCACCGACCAGACCTCGGCGCATGATCTCCAGACCGGATACATCCCGGCCGGCCACTCGCTCCACTCGGCCGCGGAGCTGCGCGCACGCGACCCCGGCGCCTACGAGGTCGCGGTGCTGGATTCCATGGTGGCGCATGTCGAGGCGATGCTCGGATTCCGGAAGGCCGGCGCGGTCGTGTTCGACTACGGAAACAACCTCCGCGGTCAGGTGGCGGATCACCGGGGCATGGCCCGGGCCTTCGACATTCCCGGGTTCGTCCCCGAGTATATCCGGCCGCTCTTCTGCCGCGGAGCCGGCCCGTTCCGCTGGGCCGCGCTCTCGGGCGATCCCGCGGACATCGCCGTCACCGACGACGCGGTGCTGGAGACCTTCCCCGGGAACGAGCCGCTGGCGCGCTGGATTGAGCAGGCCCGGACCAAGGTCCGTTTTCAGGGCCTCCCGGCCCGCATTTGCTGGCTCGAGTATGGCGAGCGGGCGGAGTTGGGCCTCCGCTTCAACTGGCTGGTGAAAAAGGGAAAGGTCAACGCGCCGATCGTCATCGGGCGCGACCATCTCGACACCGGATCGGTCGCCTCGCCCAACCGGGAAACCGAAGGGATGAAGGACGGGAGCGACGCGATCGCCGACTGGCCGCTGCTCAACGCGCTCCTCAACACCGCCTGCGGGGCAAGCTGGGTGTCCCTCCATCACGGCGGAGGCGTGGGCATCGGCTACTCGATCCACGCCGGGATGGTGGCGGTGGCGGACGGCACCGACAGCGCCGATCGGCGGCTCCAGCGGGTGCTCACCGCGGACCCGGGCACCGGCGTGATGCGCCACGCGGACGCGGGATACGAACTTGCAATCGAGACGGCGCGGGAGCGCGGGGTGGATCTCCCTATGGTGAGCGGGAACCAGTGATCGGTCACCGGTCACCGCTCACAGGTCACACCGCCTGATGCCGGTCCTGCGCAACATCGGCTCGCTGGCCCGCTGCCTGCCCTCCGCTCCTCCGGATGATGCCGGCGTCATTCCGCATGCCGCGCTCGCCTGGGAGGGCGCCACCATTCGCTGGGCCGGCTCCGAGCTGGAGCTCCCGACGGAATTTGGCGAATGGCCGGCCGAAGACGCGGCGGGGCGGATGGTGGTTCCGGGCCTGGTGGACTGTCACACCCCATCTGGCGTTTGCCGGCTGGCGCTCCGAGGAGTTTGCCCTCCGGCTCAAGGGCGCCACCTATCTCGAGATCGCCGCGGCAGGTGGAGGCATCGCCTCCACCGTGGCCCGGACTCGGGCCGCGAGCACCGAGTTTCTTCAGGCGCGCTGCGTCTCCCATCTGGCTGAGATGGCCAGCCTCGGTGTCACCACCGTCGAAGCCAAGAGCGGCTACGGGCTGAATGTGGAGCATGAACTCCGCCTGCTCGGCGTGTACAAGCGGCTCGCCCCGGGGCCGCAGCGCATCGTCCCCACGCTGCTCGCTGCGCACGTCGTTCCCCCGGAGTATCGCGACCGGCGTTCCGAATACGTGGCGCTCCTCGAGCGGGAGCTGATTCCGCGCGTGGCACGGGAGGGCCTGGCGAGGTTCTGTGACGTGTTTGTGGAGGAATCCGCGTTTACGGTGGACGAGGCCCGGAAAATTTTCCTGGCCGCGAAGCGTCACGGCCTGGTGCCCAAGCTGCACGCCGATCAGCTCACCTCCTGTGGAGGCGGCGAGCTGGCGGCCGAGGTGGGCGCGGCGTCGGCCGACCATCTGGAGCGGATTTCGGAGGCCGGCATCCGCGCGATGGCGGCGGCCGGCGTCGTGGCGGTGAGCCTGCCGTTCGCTTCACTCTATCTCGGAACCGGGCCCCTGCCGGCACGGCGGCTGCTTGACGCCGGCGTGCCGGTGGCCGTCGCCACCGACTTCAATCCCGGCTCGGCGCCGAGCTATCATTTGCCGGTGGCGATGACGCTGGCCTGCACGATGCAGCGGATGACGCCCGCCGAGGCGCTCCGTGGGGCCACGGTGGTGGGCGCGCAGGCCCTCCAGCTCGACTGGGAAATCGGCTCGCTGGAACCCGGAAAATCGGCGGATTTTGCGGTGATCGATTCGGATTCGGTGGAACAGTGGCTCTATCACCTGCGCCCCAACGCGTGCGTACGGACGGTGGCGCGGGGCCGGGACATCTGGCGCGGCGCCCCGCCTAGCTGAACTTCCTCTCGACGATGGCCAGGATGTCGGCTTCCTGCGTGGCCGCCGCCTTCTCCATCCTTCCTCCCTCGGCCAAAATGCTCGCGATCGCGGTCTGGTTCTTGATGCCGCTCGCGTTGGTGCGGACATTCAGCCAGGCACCCCGGATGGCGGCTCGGGTGCAGAGCGCCCCGACCCCGGCATCCGAAGCCGAGGCGGGGTTGCCCTGATCGGCCATGGCCCGGAGCAGCGGAAATGCTTCCCAGGCTGCCTGCATCACCTTCCAGGGCACCTCGAGCGCGCCGAGGTTTGCTGCTTCCAGCGCATCGGCCCGGGCGGATTTTTCCGAGTCGGTGTCCCGGGCCATCCCCAGCGCGTCCATCACC
>JANNGX010000210.1:0-1997 GCA_031404115.1 Gemmatimonadales bacterium
GATCCGTACCTTGTGATAGAGGTTGCCATACAGCTCGGGATACATCTTGGGCTGCAGGATGTACTCGAGCACCCCGAGCTTCGACTCCTCCTTGGTCTTAAAGCTCTCCGGATCGTCCAGCACCTCGCCGTCGCGATTGCCCAAGATGTTGGTGGAGTACCAGCCGGCCACGCCGAGCATGCGGGCCTTGAACATGGGCGAGAGCACGGTTTTCAGCATGGTCTGGCCGGTCTTGAAATCCTTCCCGCCGATGGCCACGTTCTTGTCGCGAGCGAGCTTTTCCATGACGGGCAGATCGACCGTGAGGTTCGGCGCGCCGTTGGCGAACGGCACTCCCTCCATCAGCGCGGCCCACGCATACAGCATCGACGGAGCAATGCTCACGTCGTTGGCGTCCATCGCCTTCTCGAACGTCTCGAGGGTTTGATGGGTGGGCCCTGGCTGGATGAAGATCTCGGTCGACGCGCACCACACCACGACCAGCCGGTCGCAGCCGCTCTTCGCCTTGAAATCGCGGAGATCCTGGCGGAGCGATTCGGCCCACTCGCGCTTGGACTTGCCGGGCTTCACGTTGGTGCCCTGCAGCCGCTTGACGTAGTACTGGTCGAACACCGCGGGCATGGGCTTGACGGTCTGCAGAAACGCCTTGATCGGCTCGACGTGCTCGTGCTTGTCGAAGACCCCGCACTTGAGGCACGACTCGTAGCAGTCATCCGGAATCGGATCCCAGGCGCCGAAGACCAGGTCGTCGAGGCCGGCCAGCGGGACGAAGTCCTTGATGAACGGAGTGCGGTTCTCGGTCCGCTTGCCGAGCCGGACGGTGGCGAGCTGGGTGAGTGACCCGATCGGCCGCGCCTTGCCCCGCCGCGCCAGCTCCACGCCGGCGATGAAGGTGGACGCCACCGCGCCAAGGCCCACGCACAGTATTCCGAGCTTTCCCTTGGCGGGAGCGATCGAGCGGGCATTCATCTCGGCCATGCTATCGATTCCTTTCCATCGAGTCTGTCGTCGGAGGCGCCCAGCGGATCAGCTCGGGCTGCCGGATTCCCGGGTGACACGGTAGACATACACGAACCGCTGTACCACGGTCACGGTCGAGAGCACGGCCAGCAGCGCGACAATCACCTGCAGCACGATGCCGTTCGGCCCGGCGCCGACCAGCACGGACGGCACGCCGATGGCCAGCAGCCGCTCGGCCCGCTGCACGATGCCCACCTTACAATCGATTCCCAGCCCTTCGGCCCGAGCCCGTGCGTAAGACACCAACAGCGAGCTCAGGATGGCCACCATGCACAACACCGCCGTCTCGATGCGCCAGACCACGCCGGGCGCCCACAGGAGATAGGCCGCGATGCCGATGAACGTGGCGCCGTCCCCGACCCGGTCCAGCGTCGAGTCGTAGAACGCCCCGAACTTGGAGACCATTCCACCCCGGCGAGCCACTTGCCCGTCGAACGTGTCCACAACACCGCTGGACAACAGCAGGGCACCGCCCACCCGAATCCATCCGAAGGCAAAGAAGGCCGCCGAAACAACCACCAGCAGCGCCCCGATGGTCGTCAGTGTGTTGGGTCGCACGTGCGCCTTGAGCAGCAGCTCCGCAACCGGATTGGTCACGGCATAAAACGCCTGCTCGAGCGACTTGGTGACCAGCTTCATCGGGCTCCTGGCCCATCCCGGAAAAGGGCGAAGCGTCAAGTGCTGCAATGAGTTAAGCGGCGAGTAAGATAGCCGGGACGGGACCCTGCGGCAAACCGTTCGGTGGCCCTGCCCGGGCGGATAAGACGAAACGGGCCCGGCTTGCGCCGGGCCCGTCCTTCGCTCTGGTCGCGACGGGCTAGAAGACGTACCGTAGTCCCACCTGGGCCTGGCGCGGCTCGCCCAATCCGCTCCGAATGGTCCCGTCGAAGTTCAGGAAGAGACCTCCCGCCGCCGGATCCTTGAAGTTGTCCGAATTGGTCAGGTTGAACACCTCCACTACCGCTTCGAGCATGTTC
>JANNGX010000211.1:0-7936 GCA_031404115.1 Gemmatimonadales bacterium
CCGGCCCGACGATGGTGCTGAACGGCGAGATCCGCGTTTTCAAATGGCCGGCAGCCCGGCCGTTGCTGGCGGCCAATCGCGACCCGATTCGTTTCGAGGCGGCACTGACCGAGTCGGTCTCGCTGCCCCACGGACGCGGCAACAACCGCGCCGAGGCCATCTGCGACGTGCCGCCGGCGTTTTCGGGCGGCAAGCCGAGCTGGCTCGTCCTTTACGACGCGCCTGGCGCCGATCGCAAGGACGGCGAGCACGCCGTCTTCGGCGACCTGCTGCGCCACGATTGAGATCGCTCAACGCTACCTGTCGCGTTGGGTCCATGGCTGCCGAGAGCGGCTCGGCTGATCTGCCCGCTGACATTCGCATTGCCGCAGTCATCCTGTGGCTGATCGGCAAGCTGTAGAAAACCGCTCTGACTTTGGCGAGGGTGCCGTTCGGCGGGGCGCCCAAAGTGGAACGCTGCTTGATGAAACTGGTTGAACTATTTCGAGGCAAACTATGGAAAAGCTTCTTGCAGGGGTCGGGTCACTGCTTTACGGCATGCGATTCACCATGCTGTTCTTTTATGTCGGCCTGGTCGCGATTATTTTCGGCATTTTGGGTAAGTTCCTGCTGGAAACCTACAAACTGATGACCACCTTGCTGTTTGGCGAACTTGAAAAAATAGGCCTGATCATCAAGGTACTTGAACTGGTCGATATGACCATGGTGGCGCAGCTCGTTTGGGTCGTGGCACTGGCGGGCGTATCGCTGTTCGTGACGACCGGACACTTTGACAAAAAGGACATGAAAAAGCCTGATTGGCTGGATCACGTCAATACCTACAACCTCAAGTTGAAGCTCGCATTCGCCATCATCTCAATTTCGGGGGTGCATGCGTTGAAAACCTATTTGAGTGGCGACCTGAATTTGGAGAATATACAGATAGTGGTTATGGTGGCGGTCATTCACTTTACCTTTGTATTATCTGCGATAGGAATCTCTTTTGCGGAGCGACTGACGCGGGAAAAGATGTAAAGCCAGGCCCCGGGATTGGCCAATCAAATGATTCGGCGGTTCAAGCGGCAGGCGCCGAGCGTTTTGGATAACCCGACCCATGCCGTATTTCGCCTGGCATTCACCGCGAGTTCTTTCGTCCAGTCATGGCAGATGCCCCCAAGCTCGATCCTTCTGCGCCGATCCATTTCGTCATCAAAGCGGCTGCGGGCAGCAGCGACGCGGACACGAAGCGCGAGGTCATCGAGTCTGTACTTCGGGCCGAAGGACGGTGCGGTCACTTGCACTTCTGCACGCCCGTCCAACTGGCTGCCATGGCGCGTGAATCGGCGCAGAGGGCTTTGTCGACCGGCGCGGCCGTGGTCGCCGTCGGCGGCGACGGCACGCTCAACACCGTGGCGCAGGCCGCTCACACCGCAGGCTGCGTCATGGGTGTGGTTCCGCAGGGCACGTTCAACTATTTCGCCCGCACCCATGGCATTCCCGCAGACCCTGCCGACGCGGTCCGGCTGCTGCTGCGTTCATCGCCGGCGCCGGTTCAGGTGGCCGGCATCAACGACCGAGTGTTCCTGGTCAACGCCAGCCTCGGGCTCTATCCCGACCTGCTGGAAGACCGCGAAGCCTACAAGGCCCGCTTCGGCCGCAGCCGCTGGGTGGCGTTTCTGGCGGCCTGCGCGACGCTGCTGCGCGCGCAGCGCCGGCTGCGACTGCACATCGAGATGGGTGACACGGTTCGCGATATGCAGACTTTGACGCTCTTCGTGGGTAACAACCGGCTGCAGCTGCAGCAGTTCGGCGCGGAGCCGGAAGACACCTTGGCCGGCACGCCGGGCGAGGGCAGCATGGCCGCGCTGGTGCTGCGGCCCATCGGAACGCTGTCGATGATCGGGCTGATGCTGCATGGTGCGATGGGCCGGCTGGGTGAGGCCGCCGGCGTGGAGCGCTTCGAGTTCGAGCACCTGGTGGTCAGGCCCACGCTGCCGCAGGGTCGCCGCGGGGTGAAGGTGGCCTTCGACGGCGAGGTGATGATGATGCGCGCGCCGCTCGACTTCCGCGTGCTCGCCAAGCCGCTGTACCTGCTGATGCCGCGCCCTCATGACACAGCAATCGACACGGCGATCGCCACCGCGGCCCGCGCCGACGGGACAAACGGATGAGCGTCCTGCTGCAGATCTCGGACCCGCACTTCGGCACCGAACAGCCGGCGGTCGTCGAAGCGCTGGTGGTGCTGGCCCGCCAGCAGCGGCCCGATCTGCTGGTGCTTTCGGGCGACATCACGCAGCGCGCGCGGCCGGCGCAGTTCCGGGCGGCTCGCGCCTTCATGGACCGTCTGGGTGCGCCGATGCTGGCGGTTCCGGGCAGGCAGGTGTACTGGTTCCAGAAATACCTGGAGGGCAAGCTGGAGGCGGTGCCGCCCGACCGACGGTGAGCAAGCCGATCGTCTACTACGACGGGCTGTGCGGGCTGTGCGACGGGTTCGTGCGCTTCGTGGTAGCGCGGGACCGGCTCGGGCGGTACCAGTTTGCCCCCCTGCAGGGAGAGACCGCGCGGCTGCGGCTGGGAGATGAACTGCCGCTCGACGCGCTGCGCACGGTGGTGCTGGCGGAAGATTCGGCGCTCCGGGTTAAATCGGATGCCGCGCTCGCCATACTCGCGGGGCTCGGGCATGGATGGCAGATGGTCCGGGCGCTCCGGGTTGTTCCCCGCCCGATCCGGGACTGGGTCTACGATTTCATCGCCCGGCACCGGTTCCAGTGGTTCGGCCGCCGTGAGGCCTGCCGAATTCCCGGCCTGGAGGAGCGCGACCGCTTTCTGCCGTGAGCTCAGGCCGGGCCGGGCCGAACCATCCGGGGCCGGAGCCACGCCAGCGCCGCGCCGATCCAGGCCCACCCGCCAAGGACTCCGGCCAGCACATCGCTCGGATAGTGCACGCCGAGGTACACCCGGGACAGGGCAACGCCGGCAATCACCACGCAGCCGGCCGCGATGATCGTCCGGGAACCTGCGGTCCCCCGCGAGCGCTCCGTGGCCAGCACCATGGCGAGACTGAAAATGATTGTGGCGGTCATCGCGTGGCCCGAGGGAAAGGACACCCAGCCGGCGCCGTGGAGCCGGGGAATCAGCGTGGGGCGCGCCCGCCCGAACACGGCCTTGAGCAGAGCCTGCATGCCCCAGCCGGTGAGGCAGGTTACGATGTAGAAGACCGCGGTGGGATTGCCCCGGAAGGTCCGGAGCCACGCGCCGAAAGTCAGGGCGAAGGGCAGCGCAATCAGGATCCCGCCCGCGGTGGTGAACACCAGCATGAGGTTGGTCAGCGCCGGCGTCCTCACGGCCAGCATGGCGCGCAACCCCGCCTCGTCGACCGGACGGGTAAGGCCGAGCTGGACCATTGTGGCGAGGAGCGAGAAGGAGAGGGCGGCGGCCAGCGCCGTGTGGGTCGCGGCGGAGTGTTTGGTCACCAGAGGATCATAACCACGACAACGGGAGGCGGGAGAACATGACCGAGCTGGCCACAATTGCCGGCGGGTGTTTCTGGTGTGTCGAGGCCGTCTTCGAGCCACTCAAGGGAGTGGACAAGGTGGTATCGGGGTACATCGGAGGGAAGCGGCCGAACCCGTCGTACGAGCAGGTCTGCTCCGGCGCGACCGGGCACGCGGAGGCGATCGAAATCCACTTCGACCCGTCGGTGATTTCCTACCGCGAGCTGCTCGAGCTCTTCTTTGCCTTTCACGATCCGACCACCAGAAACCGCCAGGGCCCGGACCAGGGCACCCAGTACCGCTCGGCCATCTTCGTCCACTCCCCGGAACAGCGGAAGACGGCGGAGGCGGTGATCCGCGAGCTCGACGCCGACAAGGCCTTCCCCGCCCCGATCGTCACGGAAGTGTCCGACGCGACGGAGTTCTACGCCGCGGAGGCGTATCACCAAAATTACTATCGCAACAACCCGGACAAGGGATACTGTCAGGCAATGATCTCGCCCAAGATGGCCAAGCTGCGGTCCACGTACGCGGAGAAGCTTCGCTAACCCTGAGGAGTTCCCGTGCGCCGTTCCACCCTCGCCCTGTTGACGCTGCTCTCCCTTGCCGCCACCACCGACCTGCCGGCGCAGCAACCCGGCCCCCGGGTGCTCGAGTCCCTCACGTGGCGGATGATCGGGCCCTTCCGGGGCGGGCGAACCAAGGCGGCCACCGGCGTTCCGGGCCAGCCGAACGTCTTCTACATCGGCGCCACCAACGGCGGGGTCTGGAAGACCACCGACTTCGGCACCACCTGGAAGCCGATCTTCGATAGCCAGCCCACCGGGTCGATCGGCGCGATCGCGCTGGCGCCCTCGAATCCCGACATCGTCTACGTGGGCAGCGGCGAGGGCCTCCAACGCCCCGACCTCTCCACCGGCAACGGCATCTATCGCTCCGCCGACGCCGGCCGGACCTGGACCCACCTGAGCCTCCGGGACGGCCAGCAGATTCCCCAGATCGTGGTGGACCCGCGCAATCCCGATCGCCTGTTCGTGGCGGTGCTCGGGCATCCCTACGGGCCGAATCCGGAGCGCGGCCTGTTCCGCTCCACCGATGGAGGCCGGTCTTTCGAGAAGGTCCTATATAAGGACGAGAATACCGGCGCGGTCGACGTGGTGCTCGACCCCCGGAACCCCGACGTGGTCTACGCCGTGCTCTGGGAGGCTCGGCAGGCGCCCTGGGAAAACGGCGCCTTCACCGGCCCGGGCAGCGGGCTGTTCAAGTCGATCGATGGCGGCACCACCTGGCGCCAGCTCACCGGCGGGCTTCCCGCCTTTGCCGACGGACTGGGACGCATCGGGATCACCATCGCCCCCAGCGATCCCAGCCGTATGTACGCCACCGTGGAGATCCGGGGAGCCGGTTTCGTCTACCGCTCCGACGACGCCGGTGAGAGCTGGCGGCGGATCAGCGAAGACGGCCGGGTGGCGGGCCGCCCCTCGGACTTCGCGGAAGTCAAAGTCGATCCGACCAATCCGGACATCGTCTATTCCGGGAGCGTCGTCACCTGGAAGTCGGTGGACGGCGGAAAGACCTGGACCGGCTTCCGCGGCGCGCCCGGCGGCGACGACTATCACCGGATCTGGATCAACCCCACTAATCCGAAGATCATACTGCTTGCCGCGGACCAGGGCGCCATCGTCACGGTGAACGGCGGCGAGAGCTGGAGCACCTGGTACAACCAGCCGACCGCGCAGTTCTATCACGTCAGCGCCGACAACGCCTTTCCCTACCGGGTGTGCGGCGGGCAGCAGGAGAGCGGCTCGGCCTGCGTGAGAAGCCGTGGCGACGACGGCCAGATCACCTTTCGCGACTGGCACCCGGTGGGGGTGGAGGAATACGGGTACGTCGCGGCCGATCCGCTCGATCCCGATATCGTTTACGGCGGAAAGGTGTCCCGCTACAATCGCCGCACCGGACAGGTGCAGAACGTGGCGCCGAGACTGTTCAGAGACCAGAACTATCGCGTGCTCCGTACCGCGCCGGTGCTCTTTTCTCCGGTGAATCCCCGGCTGCTCTTCTTTGCCACTAATACCATCTGGACCACGCTGAACGGCGGGACCAGCTGGAGCCGGATCTCTCCCGACCTGACCCGCACGGATTCCGTGGTCCCGGCCAATGTGGGCAAGTACAGTGGCGAGCGCGCCGCCACAGCGCGGCATCCGGGAGTGATCTACACGGTGGCGCCGAGCTACCTCAGCGCCGCCGTCATCTGGGCCGGCAGTGATGACGGATTGATCCATGTCACGATGGATGGCGGAAAGTCCTGGAAAAACGTGACGCCGCCCGGCCTGGCGCCATGGAGCAAGATCTCGGTAATGGACGCGTCGCGTTTCGACACCCAGACCGCCTACGCCGCCGTCAACACGCTGCGACTCGACGACCTGAACCCGCACATCTACCGCACCCGTGATGGCGGAAAGACCTGGGCCCACATCACCGAGGGCATTCCCCCGGGGGCAACGATCAACGCGGTCCGCGAGGATCCGGTGCGGAGGGGCCTCCTGTTTGCCGCCGGCGAGACCGAGGTCTGGGTGTCGTTCGACGACGGGGACCACTGGCGCTCGCTCCGGCTCAACATGCCGGTGATTTCGATTCGGGACGTGGTGATCAAGGACGACGACCTGCTGGCCGGCACCCACGGGCGGGGCTTCTGGATCCTGGACGACATCAGCCTGCTCCGGCACGCCGACGAAAGCACGGCATCCCGAGCGGCCTGGCTGGTGAAGCCGGCGCGCGCTACCCGGGTTCGCTGGAACATGAACACCGATACGCCGCTTCCGCCCGACGAGCCGGTGGCGCCGAATCCGCCCGACGGCGCGGTACTCGACTACTGGCTCGGCGTCCCACCCGCCGGACCGGTCATTCTCGAGATCCACGATGCCGCCGGCGCGCTGGTGCGCACATTTTCCAGCGATGATCCCCCCGACGCGCCGCTTCCGGGCCGGAACATTCCCGACTACTGGATCAGGCCGCCGCAGCGGCTCTCCGCCGCCCCGGGAATGCACCGATTTGTCTGGGACCTGCACGAGCCCGATCCGGTGGGCGTGAATTTCGGCTATCCCATCGCGGCGGTGCCGATGAACACCGCCAAGGATCCCGCCGGGCCGTGGGTCCTCCCCGGCACGTACGCCGTAACGCTCATCGTGAACGGCAAGCGCTACTCCCAACCCCTGACGGTGCGGATGGACCCGCGGGTCAAGACACCGCCGCTGGCGCTGGTGCGACAGCACACCCTCTCGGTGCGCGTGGTGCAGGGTCTCAAGAAAACCGCCGCGGCGCTGGAGGAGCTCCGGGCCCTTCGCGCCAAGGTTCGAGACGCGCGGGCCGCTGCATCCGCTCCCGCGGAAGCACTCGCCGAGTTCGACCGCAAGGCGGCGGCGCTGGAGGGCGGCGGCGGCGCACCGTCACTGACCCGTCTTTCGGGCGAGCTCGCGTCGCTGTACGGCACCCTGCAGGACGCGGATGTGGCGCCGACCACCCAGGTGCTTTCCGCCATCGCCGAGCGGGAAGCGGCGCTCAAGGGTCTCATGGCGAAATGGGCGACACTCCGCAGTACCGACCTTGCCGCGCTGAACGCACGGCTTCGGGCGGCGGGCGGGGCGGAGATTCATTGACCGTGGCATCGCGATGACCCGGATTGCGCTGGTGCGGGCGGTGAGCCCGCGGATCGAGAGCTGCGAACTCACCCACCTGGATCGCACCCCGATTGATGCTGCCAGGGCCACCGTCCAGCACGCCGAGTATGTCGCTGCATTGGCCGAGAACGGGTGCTCGGTCCGATGGCTGGCGCCGCTGCCGGAGCTTCCCGATTCGGTCTTCGTCGAGGATACCGCGGTCGTGCTGGACGAGCTGGCCGTGGTGGCCCGGCCGGGTGCCGAGTCACGGCGCGCGGAGGTGGCCTCGGTGGCTGCGGTGCTGGAAACGTTTCGCCCGGTTCACCAAATCCGCTCCCCAGGGACTCTGGATGGCGGTGACGTGATGCTCGCGGGTCGCATGCTCTACGTGGGGGAGACTCCGCGCACCAACGCATCGGGCATCGCGCAGCTCAAGGAGATCGTCGCGGCCGCGGGTTATGACGTGCGGGCGGTTCCGGTCCGCGGCTGCCTGCACCTCAAGTCCGCCGTAACCGCGCTCGATCCCGATACTCTGCTCATCAATCGCAACTGGACCGATGCCTCGATGTTCGCCGGGTTCCGCCTCATCGACGTCGACCCGGGCGAACCGCCTGCCGGTAATGCGCTCCGCGTAAATGGCGCTATCATCCACCCGAAGGAGTTTCCCGGGACCGGGGAACTTCTCCGGAAGGCGGGGTTCCTGGTGCGCCCGGTCGAGGCCTCCGAGCTGGCCAAGGCGGAGGGGGGCGTGACCTGTTGCAGCCTGATCCTGTAACACCGGCGCCACAGCGTGGCGTGGAAGCC
>JANNGX010000212.1:0-3588 GCA_031404115.1 Gemmatimonadales bacterium
TCCTCCAGCGCGACGACGCGGGTGCCGGCCCGCTCCGGGAAGGCGTGCGCCAGCGCGCGGTGGGTCAGCAGCAGCGGGGTGCCGGTGTCGTCCAGCATGAAGCGGAGGCGTTCGGTGGGATACTCCGGGTCGAACGGCACGTAGGCGGCACCCGCCTGGAGGACCGCCAGGAGCGCGACCACCAGGTCGGCCGAGCGGGGTAGCGCGAGGCCGACCAGGGTCCCCGGGCCGATGCCCTGGCGGCGGAGGTAGTTGGCCAGGCGGGCCGCCCGCGCGCGGAGCTCGCCATAGCGCAGCGTGCCCGACTCGCTCCACAGTGCGGGAGCCTCGGGCCGCTGGGCGGCGCACGCCAGGAATCGCGCATGAATCGTCGCATCCCGCGGGTAATCGGTTTGGGCTCCGGACCACTCCTCCAGGACCTGACGCCGCTCTGCCCGTGGGAGAATCGAAATTGCGCTGACCGGCCGGTCGGGCGAGGACACCAGTCCCGAGAGTGCCGTCTGGAAGTGCAGCAGCATTCGCGAAATGTCCTCCCGGTCGAATCGAGCCGCGTCACAGAGCGCCCGGACCACCAGACGCTCCCCGGGAATGATGGAGAGCGTCAGCGGATAGTTGGTCCAGACCAGCGAGCGATAGGTGCCGAGCTCGAGCCGCCGCCGCAAAGCTTCGAGCGCGTCTCCCCCGGGATAATTCTGGAGTACCAGCAGGCTCTCGAAGAGGGCGGTGCCCCGGGGCAGCTGGCTCCACCGCTGGATGTCCGCCAGCGGAGTGTCCTCGTGCTCCCGGACCTCGATTTGCTCTCGCTGCAGCGACTGCATCCACTCCGCCGCGCGTCTTGCGCCTGGTACCATCACCCGGATCGGGAGGGTGTTGAGGAAGAGCCCGACCATCCGTTCGACGCCGTCGAGCGTGCTGGGGCGCGTGGTAACCGTCTCGCCGAACAACACGTCCTGTTGCCCGCTATAACGCGAGAGGACCACCGCCCAGCCGGCCTGAAGGACGGTGTTGAGTGTGAGCCGCTGCTTCCGCGCGAACTCCCGCAGAGCCGCGCTTTCCTCCTCCGGCAGGGCGAGCTCGACCTCGAAGTACCGGGTAGCCTGCCGGGTGGCTCGCCCGCTCGTGCCGAGCGTGGTGGGAGTGGTGAAGCCCTCCAGGTAGCGCCGCCAGTACGCCTCGGCCGCGGCGCTCCCGGGCGACAGGTGGTCGATATAGTCCCGGTACGGGCGCGGCGAATCCATCGCGGCCGCGGTGCCGGAGACTTGCGCCTCGTAGAGCGCGCCCAGCTCCTTGAGCAGGGCGGCCACCGACCACCCATCGAGGACCAGGTGATGAAAGCTCCACAGCACCTCGAACGCCTCGTCGCCGGTCCGCACGAGCGTAACCCGCATCAGCGGCGCGCTGGAAAGATCGAAGCCGGCGCGCTGATCGGCTTCCACCAGCCGAGCCAGGCGTGCCTCGTGCTCCGCCGGGGGCTTCCCCCGCCAGTCCTCCTCCCGCCAGGGGAGCGCCACCTCTTCGAATACCGCCTGGAGCGGCGTCTCGACGTCGTCCAGCACGAGCCCGGTGCGGAGCGTGGCGTGGCGCTCCAGCAGCTCCTCCCAGGCGCGCCGGAACTCCCGGCTCCGGAGCCCCGCTCGCACCGGGAAGCGAACCTGGGCGAGGTATTCGCCCGATCCCGAGGCGTACTGGCTGTGGATCAGGAGGCCCTGCTGCATCGGTGAAAGCGGGTAGACGTCGGCGAGTCGGCCCGGTTTGCCGCGAAGGCGATTGAGGACGGCCCGCGGGACGGTTGTCGGCGGCGCCACGCCCGAGGTTTGACGCTCCATCGCGGTGGGTACAGGGAGTTCGCATTCACGAGCCAGCTGGCGAATCGTGGGAGACCGGAAGAGCTGGCTGGGTGTGAGCGCCAGGCCGGCGCGGCGGCACCCCGCAAGAATCTGGATCGCGAGGATCGAATCGCCCCCCCGCTCGAAGAAGTTGTCCTCGACTCCCACGCGGTCCACCTGCAGCGTCTCCCGCCAGATGTCCGCCAGGATTTCTTCCAGCGCCGAGTCGGGCCCCTCCGAGGGGCGGTCCCGATCAGAGCGATCGTCCGGCGGCTTCGGCAGCGCAGACCGGTCCACCTTGCCGGTGGGGCCGAGCGGAAAGGCGTCGACGCGCATCAGCGCCGCCGGCACCATGTACTCCGGCAGGCGCGTCGTGAGCAGATGGCGGAGCGCGTCGCCGAGATCCACGGAGGCCCCATCCGCCATGTAGTACCCGACCAGCCGCTTGAAACCGGGCAGGTCCTCCCGCACCGACACAACGGCTCCCGACACGCCCGGGTGCTGCGCCATGACCGACTCGATTTCGCCCAGCTCGATCCGGAATCCACGCAGCTTGATCTGGGTGTCGATCCGCCCGATGAATTCGAGCGCGCCCGCGGCGTTGGAGCGGACCATGTCTCCAGTGCGATAGAGCAGGCCCGCGGACGCCCCGGAACGGGGGTCCTGGACGAAGCGCTCCGCGGTGAGGTCGGGGCGATTGAGATAACCGAGGGCCACGCCGGGCCCGCCCAGGTACAGTTCTCCGTCAGCCCCGGGCGCGACGGCCCGTTGCGCCTCGTCCAGCACCGCGACCGTGGTGTTGGCGATCGGATAGCCGATCGGCACCGTCGTCGCCTCCTCCGGCACGCGTACCACCTCGTACCACAGCGCGAACGTCGTGGCCTCGGTCGGCCCGTAGACGTGCAGCAGCCGCCGAGGCGGGCCGGCCTCGAGCACCCGCCGCACCGCGCGGGGGTCCGAGGCTTCGCCGCCGAAGAGCAGCGCGGCGAGCCCGTGGAACAGGCCCGGCCGCTCTCTCGCAAACTGGTTGAACAACGCCGTCGTCAGAAACAGCGTGGTGACCCGCTCGTCCTCGAGCGCGGACTCGAGCGCGGCGCCGTCGAGCAGGCTCTCGCGCGGGATGATCACCAGCCGCGCACCGTTGAGGAGTGCTCCCCAGATCTCGAATGTGGCAGCGTCGAACGAAACCGTGGACGCCTGGGCCACGACGTCGGCGGGCCCGAGCTGCACGTAGTCGGTGTGCATGACCAGGCGCACCACCGCGCGGTGCGGCACCACGACACCCTTCGGCGTCCCGGTCGAGCCCGACGTGTAGACGATGTAGGCGACTCCGTCGGGACGGTCGGCGGCGAGGGGGATCAGCTCCGCGGCTGCCTCGGGAAGATCCGCGGGCAGGAGAACCCGGTCCGGCGGGCACCACGCGGCGGGCCCCGATGCCGAGTCAGTCAGCAGGAGTACCGCGCCGGAATCGGCAAATAGAAACGCCTGGCGCTCGTCGGGGAAGGAGGCGTCGACCGGGACATACGCGCCGCCCGCCTTGATGATGGCCACAATGGCGACGATGAGTGCCGGCGTGCGCTCCAGGCGAACTGCGACCGGCACGTCGGGACCAACCCCGCGACGGCGCAGGACCGAGGCGAGGCTCCCTGCCGCTCCGGCGAGCTCGGCGTAGCTGAGCGACGATCCGTCCGCACCCGTAACCGCGATCGCCTCGGGCGTTCTCGCGGCGGCTTCCTCGAACAGCGCCGCAAGGCCCCGGTCG
>JANNGX010000213.1:0-20434 GCA_031404115.1 Gemmatimonadales bacterium
CGTCGGTGGCGCGGGCCCAGGCATCTCGGGCCAGCGCCGCGCCCGCGTCCTGCCGCCCCTCCGCGCGGGCGCCGAGCGCGTATTCGGCGAGCGCCAGGCCGTACCAGGCGTAGGGCCAGTGAGGGGCCAGCTCGGTGCCCCACTTGAATTCCGAGGCGGCGTCGTCGTAGTGCGAGGGTCCGCCGATCCCGGCCTGTCGCAGCGCCAGATGGCCCAGACGCAGATGCAGAAACGCGTCGTTCCGGCTGGTGCGGACCTCGCTCAGGAGCCGGGCTTCCTGGCCCGCCAGCGCGGCGGAGTCCGTCACGGTGCCCAGGGAGTCGCGAAAGGCATCGAGCGTGCGGCGCTGCTCGGCGGTTTGCGCCGCGAGCGTCGACGTCATGAGGCACAACGAGAGCGCAGCCACGCTGGCTCTCGCCGTTCGTCGCTGCGCCTCCCTGCCCTGGTGCACTCGCGATACTCCTATGGTCGGTGGGATGCTGGGCGTTGCTAGAAATGGGGACGCCGCACCGCGAGGCGAGCCGCACGGTGTACAACCTCCGGTCACTGGAGTTCGATCACTCGTCCCCTGAGGCCCGGTGGGCCGGGAAGGGTTTCACTAGTCCCCGCGCCGTGTCACCAGCCGGAGTCGCGGGCGACAGGGATCGTGAGGACGGTGCGGAGGCCGGGATTCGGGGGCGGGAGTCATCGCTGCAAGGTACATAACGACTAGGACTTACGGCAACGCAGCGGTTGACGCTTCGCCGGTGCGAGGCCTAGATTGCGGCGGGCGGGTCGCCATCGTCATTCCCCTGAGCCCGACTCGAGGACTCCCGCGTGAAGGTTTGCCCGGCCTGCGGCACCGAATACGGGGATGAGGCGGCCTTCTGTTCGCGCGACCGCTCGCCGCTTCGTCCCGCGGCGGCGGAAGCCGCGCAGGGTTTGCTGGGACGGCTCGTTGGCGATCGATACCAGGTCGACTCCCGACTGGGTGAAGGCGGGATGGGCGAAGTGTACCTCGCCACTCATGTGTTGATGGGCCGTCAGTGCGCCCTCAAGGTGATGAGCCAGGCGCTGAGCCGGGACCCGGACGCCGTCTTCCGGTTCAACCGCGAAGCGACGAACGCCAGCAAGATTTCCCATCCCAACGTCTGTGCCGTCTACGATTTCGGACTCACGCCCGAGGGACTCGTCTATCTGGCGATGGAGTACGTCGAGGGGCGCACCCTGACGGCGGTGGCGGAGGAGCGGGGCCCGATGCACATCGCGGCCGCCATGGAGCTGGTGGCCCAGTGCGCGGCGGGGCTGGAGGCGGCCCACGAGCTGGGCATCGTGCATCGCGACCTCAAGCCCGACAACATCATGGTGATCTCCCGGGCCGGGAAGGAAACCGTCAAGCTGGTGGACTTCGGCATCGCCAAGGCGATGGAGCCGGAGCCGTCCCAGCGGGTCACCAAGACCGGCTTCGTGGTGGGAACGCCGGAGTACATGAGCCCCGAGCAGCTCTCCGGCGATCCGCTGGACGGACGCTCCGACGAGTATTCGCTCGCGCTGGTGCTGTACCGCCTCATCACCGGCCGGCTGCCCTTCGAGGGAAGCTCGATCCAGGAAACGCTGATCAAGCGGCTCACCGATCCCCCCCGGCCGCTCCTCATCTCGCGTCCTGAGGGTAAGTTTCCCGATGGACTCCAGGCCGTGATGGACCGCGCGCTGGCCCGCTACCCGGCGGAGCGGTATCCGACCGTCTCGGGCTTCGTGCAGGCCCTGCGGGGGGTGGTACCCGGTGGCGGTGCCGCGACCCGCCGGGTGGCCGGGCCGGGAGCCACACGGGGCGAGATTCCGGCGACCCGCCGGATGCCCGGCGCTCTGCCGCCTCGGCGCTCGAAGGCGATGGTCGCCGTGGCGGGAGTGGCGGCATTATCGCTGGGGACGTGGGGCGTGCTCACGCTCTCGAGTGCCCCGGAGACCGTGCCCCCGCCGATTCGAGATACCGGCAAGGCGGCTTTGGTGTCGGCACCCGTGCCGGTTCCGCCACCGGCGCCACCCAATTCGAAAGAGGTCCGTCCCATCACGACCGCTGCCAAGCCCGTCGCGAAAGTCCCGGCCATTGCGGACACCGAGGTCGTCATCCAAGGGGATACGGCGGCGCCGGATTTGGGCGCGCTGGACAATCCGATGCGCCGACCGTTCGAAATTCAGCGGTCGCTTCGAACCCTGCGCAACCCCCTGGCCCCGCCCCATCGCAAGGCGGCGGCGGCGGCCTTTCTCGGCCAGATCGCGCTCGATGCGGGCAAACGGGATACTGCGCTGGCCCTGTTCCGCCGGGCGTATCACCTGCAACCGACGCCGAAGTACCTGAAATTCATCAAACAGTTCGGGGACACGGTCACTCCATGAGCGCATCCCGCGGCCCCGTCACCGTTACCGCCCGCGCCCGGACCGACCTCGGTCGCACTCGTGACCACAACGAGGACGCGTTCCTGGTGGCCGACCTCACGGCCCGGACGGTGGATCTGACCAACGGCGGTCCCCACGCGGTGGGAGAACGCGGGATCCTGTTCCTGGTCGCCGATGGAATGGGCGGGGCCGCGGCGGGCGAGCTGGCCAGCTCGATGGCGGCGGACCTCATCTTTCGCCACCTGCTGGAGAGCTGGAGCACCGAGACCGATATCTCACCCGAGCAATTCACCCGGCACCTCCGCACCGCCGTGGAGCGGGCCAACGACCGTATCCATATCTATTCCCGGGAGCACCCCGACGTGCGCGGCATGGGCACCACCGCCACGGTCGCCGGGGGTGCTGGACGGCTGCCTCTATCTGGCGCAGGTGGGGGACAGCCGGGCCTACCTGGTGCGCCAGGGTGCGGCCACCCAGCTCACCAAGGACCAGTCGTTGATGCAGCGATTGGTGGACGCCGGCGAGCTTACCGAGGAGGAAGCCGAGCACAGCGAGCGGCGCAACATCATCCTCCAGGCGCTGGGCCCCGACGCCAAGATCCGGGTCGACCTCACCTTCCAGGCGCTCCACCGGGGTGACACGCTGGTCATCTGCAGCGATGGGCTCTCAGGCCAGGTCAAGCGCGAAGAGATTCCGGACCTGCTCAAGGCCAGCCCCGATCTCGACGCCGTGTGCTCCCAGCTCATCACCCTCGCCAACGAGCGGGGTGGTCCCGACAACATCACGGTCGTGATGGCCGGCTTCGACGGCGAGGGCCTCCCCCCCGGGACCGACTCGGGAGAGGTGGGGTACAAGGTGTATCCCACCGGCGAGCCCGACAGCGGCGAGATCCCCGCGCTCATGTCGTCGTCGCCGCCCCCGGCTCCTCCGCCGACGCCGCCCACGGTGGAGGCGCCCCTCCCGGTGCGGCGCAACGGATCGCCCACCACCATGGCGGCGGTCGGTGTCGGCATCCTCGCCGGCCTCCTTGCGCTCTACCTCCTGCTGCGGCGCTGACAACGTCTCGGATGTACGCCGAGTTCCGGCATCTCGATGGGGCGTTCGCGGGAGAGGTTCGGATCATCCGCAAGGATTTCGCGACCATCGGACGCCACCCCTCGGCGGACATCCCATTCGACCCCGAGCGGGACCTCGATGTCTCGGGGCGCCACGCCGCCGTGTTTCGCCAGAACGACCGATGGCTGGTGCGAGACCTTGGCAGCACCAATGGCACCTGGGTCAACGGCGTCAGAATCAAGGGCGACCAGCCGCTCGCACCCGACGACGTGGTCCGGCTCGGCGGGGACGGTCCGCGCCTCCTCTTCCAATCCCGCACCGGCCAGCCCCCCACGGTACCCCTCACCCAGCCCGCCGTCACCAGCCCGGCGACCCCGCGCCGCGCCGCCCCGTCGACCACCGGCAGGATACGGGTTGAGGTGCGACGCCAGACCGCCGCGTGGAAGCGGGTGACCATCATCGTGACGGTGCTCGCGGCCGGCGCGGTGGCCGCCCTCACCTGGTCCACCCGGGAGCGCGATCGCGCCGCCGCGGCAGAGCGGGCCACCCTGCTGGCCCGCACCGATACGCTGTTGGGCCGGATGCAGGCCGCGTCCAGCAGCGCCGCGACGTTGACCGCGGCGCTCCGCGAGGCGCACGGAGAAACCCAGCGGCTCCGCGCCGCGCTGTCCGCGCGCGCAGTCACGGCCGGCCCGGCAGATTCGCTCTCCCGGGAGCTCTCCCGGAACCTCGACCGCCACGAAGCGGTGACCCGCGCCGCGGAGCTCGACGTGTCGGCCATCGCGCGCGCGAGTGGCGACGCGATCGGACTGCTGGTCAGCGAGTTTGCCAACGGGCGACGGGTGGCCGGGACCGCCTTCGCGGTCCGGGTTCGGGGCGACACCGGCTGGATCGTTACCAACCGCCACCTGGTCATCGATTCGGCCGGAAGGACCGCCACGCGGCTCGGCGTAATCTTCAACGGCTCCAGCCAGAATTTCCGGGCCGAGCTGCTGCGCGCGGCGGATTCCGCCGACCTGGCGCTGCTGACTGTCCGGGTACGCGGGGGAGTCCCGGTGGTCCGGGCGCTGGCGCGTGGGGTCCAATCCGGCGAGCCGGTGGCCATGCTCGGCTTCCCGTTCGGACTGGATTTCCCGGTCGGCGGGGATTGGCGGCGGGTCGGGGTGCGGATCAGTCGGTTCAGCGGCACCGCCCGGAGCGCCGGCACCGAGCGGCTGGAGGTGGACGGGTACGGCGCCAGCGGGTCCAGCGGCAGCCCGGTATTCAACGCCACGGGCGAGGTGGTGGGAATTGTGTTCGGCGGCAATCCTGCGTCGGGCGGGCGAACCGTCTACGCCGTGCCGGTTCGGGTGCTCGAGGAGCTGCTGCGCGCCGCTACGCCGGGGTGATGGTTCCGAGTACCCGGTGGCCGCGAGCACCGGTGGCACGGGGCAGATTGCCCGGCTGCCCGTGCACGGTGAGGTATCCGAGCAACGCAAAGGCCACGGCCTCTTTCGCGTCCCCCGAAAAGAACACGTCGTCGAATCGACGGAGGCTCCGTCCCTGTTCGGCGAGGCGGGCGCCCAGCGCCCACCAGAGTCCGGGGTGGTGGCATCCGCCACCCGCGGCGACGACCTCGGTACCCCCCGGCGTCCAGCGCTCAATGGCGCCCGCGATGCTTCGAGCCGACAACTCGACGGCGGTGGCCACCGCGTCCGGTCCCGGCAGCCGCGCGTAGAGCGTCTTGGCGTACATCGAGCCGTACCGCTCCCGCCCGGTGCTCTTGGGCGGCTCCTGCGCAAAGAACCCGTCGGCCAGCAGGTCCGCCAGGACGGCCTCATCCGGCCGCCCCCGCGCCGCGAGCGCGCCCTCCTTGTCGTAGGGGAGCGACGGGTCCACCATGCGAGCCACCGCGTCGATTACGGCGACGCCGGGTCCGGTATCGAAGGCGTAGCTGCCTTCTTCGACCGCACGCCGCGACACCAGTGTCAGATTGGCCATTCCGCCGATGTTGAGCAGGACCCGGGGACCGGTGTCCGAGCCGAACAGCAGCACGTCGGCCATCGGCACCAGCGGCGCGCCCTCGCCCCCCGCCGCCACATCCCTGCCCCGAAAGCCCGACACGACCCGCACGCCGAACCGCTCGGCGAGCAGGGCCGGCTCTCCCAACTGCCACGTGACGATGGGCGGCTCGTGCCAGATGGTCTGGCCATGAAAGGCGATCAGGTCGAGCGCCGCCGCGGGCACGTGGGCCCGCGCGAGCACCTGGTCAACCGCCTCCGCCGCCCACTGCGCGATGCGCACGTGCAGGTGCGCCAGACGGCGCGCCCCGCCGCCCTGCTGCTCGATCGCGTCCTCGATCTCGCGGCGCTCCTCCGGGTGATAGGGGCGATGCGCGAAGGCCACCAGCTCGACGTGGGTCGGTCCGAGAAAACGGACCAGCGCGGCGTCCATCCCGTCAAGCGAGGTGCCCGACATGAGCCCAACGGCCAGCGTCGGACGCTCGGTCATCGAGCCTCCACAGCGGGGGGATCGCCCAGGATCGGACGCAGGTGGTTATCGTGGCGCGCCAGCAGGGCATCGGCCTCCGGGGCCGAGCAACCCTTGCTCGCGATGACGATCGCGGTGCGCACCCGTCCCCCCGCCGCATCGAGCGCCCGGCGCGCGGCTGCGCGATCCACCCTGGCCACCTCCATCACGATCCGCTCACCGCGGTCCACCAGCTTCGCGTTGGTCGCCTTGAGATCCACCATGAGGTTGCCGTAGGTCTTGCCAAGCCGGATCATCGCGCCGGTGGTGAGTGTGTTCAGTACCAGCTTGGTGGCGGTGCCCGCCTTCATTCGTGTCGAGCCGGTGACGACTTCGGGGCCGGTGCGCACCACGATGGTGACATCGCAGGTGTCGAGCAGTAGCCGGGGCGGATCGGAACAGGTAAGGAACACGGTCCCGGCGCCGAGCGCCTGCGCCCGCCCCAGCGCCCCCTGCACAAACGGAGTGGTGCCGCTGGCCGCGATGCCGACCACCACATCGGAGGGACCGATGTTCCGGGAATTCATCTCGGCGACGCCCTGCTCCGGACTATCCTCGGCGCCCTCGATCGACGTGACCAGCGCGGCGTATCCCCCCGCGATGACCCCGGTGACCATCTCCGCCGGGACTCCGAAGGTCGGAGGGCACTCCGAGGCGTCCAGCACGCCCAGCCGCCCGCTGGTCCCGGCGCCGACGTAGAAAAGCCTGCCGCCGGCCCGGAACGCGGCCTCGATCAGCTCCATGGCACGCGCGATGTCGACCCGGGCCTCGGCCACCGCGCCGGGTACCCGCGCATCTTCCTCCGCAATGAGATCCACGATCGCCAGCGGACTCGCCGTATCGATGCTGGCCGTGCCGGGATTCCGGCGCTCGGTCAGGCGGAGCGGTGCGGGATCGCTCACGCGATCTCGGGATGGCGGCTGTAATGGGGCATGGTTCCCGGTAAATTACCCACCTATCCGTTCTCCAGTCGAGGTCTGCATGCTTCGTCGGCTCCCGGCGCTGTGGTCGCTGCTCGTCCTGCTGGCCGCCTCCCCGCTTCCGGCCCAAACCTCCGGCATCCCGGCCACCTGGCCCCTGCTGGGCAAGTCCCGGGTAACCGAGTCGGAACGCGCGATGGTCGTGTCGGGACACCCCCTCGCGAGCGAGATCGGACGCGACGTCCTCCAGCGGGGAGGCAACGCGATCGACGCGTCGGTGGCCGTGGCGTTCGCGCTCGCAGTCACCCATCCGGAGGCGGGCAATATCGGCGGCGGCGGGTTCCTGCTCTACCGGCGCAAATCAGGACAGCTCAGCGCCCTGGATTTCCGCGAAGTGGCACCTCGCGCGGCCACCGCCACGATGTACACCGGTCCCGATGGCAGAAACAACGGGAAGAGTCATACCGGTCCCCTCGCGTCGGGCGTGCCGGGCAGCGTGGCGGGGCTGGTGGAAGCGCACCGTCGATTCGGGACCCTGCCGTGGAGGTCGCTGGTGGAGCCTGCGGTCAAGCTGGCCCGGGACGGATTCCTGATCGACGAGTACCGCAGCCGCTCGATCGGGAGGGATTCGACCCGCCTGGTCGGATTCCCCGCCAGCGCGGCGCAGTTCCTTCCGGGCGGCGCGCCTCCCCCGATCGGCTCGATCTTCACCCAGCCCGATCTGGCGCGGACGCTCGCCGCCATTCGCGACCGCGGCGCAGCCGGCTTCTACCGGGGCTGGGTGGCGGATTCGCTGGTGGCGGAAATGGCGCGCGGTGGCGGGATCATTTCGCGGGCGGATCTCCGCGCCTACCGGACCGTCTGGCGAGTCCCGATCCGGCTCAGCTATCGCGGCTACACACTCTATAGCATGCCCCCGGTGTCGTCCGGAGGGGTAACGCTGGGCATGATCCTGAACGTGATGGAAGGGTTCCAGCCGATGCCGCCGTTCGGCTCGGCGGCCCTGCTGCACCGCGAGGCGGAGGCCATGCGCCGGGCCTACATCATGCGCAACTCCAAACTCGGCGACCCGGCCTTCGTCACCAACCCCGTGGCACGGCTGATCAGCAAACCGTTCGGCAATAGGCTCCGCGCGCAGATCGATAGCACCCGGGCCACTCCAACCCCGCAGGCCGTCGCAGCGCTGCACGAGGGCTCGTCGACCACCCACGTTTCGATCGTCGACGCGGCCGGCAATGCCGTGAGCTTCACTACCACCATCAACAGCCTCTACGGAAACGCCGTGACGGTGCGGGGCGCCGGATTCCTGCTGAACGACGAGATGGACGACTTCACCACCGTGCCCGGGTCGGCCAATGTGTGGGGCTCGGTGGACGGCAGGGCCAACAGAATCGTGCCGGGGAAGCGGCCGCTGTCCTCGATGACTCCTACGATCGTCCTCGACCCCAGGGGCCGGCTCTTCCTGGTCCTCGGATCACCCGGGGGAACCACGATTATCACCACGGTGTATCACACCGTCTCCAACATCATCGACCACCGCATGACGCTGGCGGAGGCGGTGGCCGCGCCACGCATGTTCCACCAGGCCAGGCCCGATTCGATCCAGTTCGAGCGCGACTCATTGAACACTGTCGGAGTCACGGACGCGACAATGGCCGAGCTGATGGGGCTCGGCCACCTGGTGCGCCTGCGGGACTACACGGGCGACGTGGAGGCGATCATCCGCACCGCGTCGGGCTGGCAGGGCGTGAGCGACCCCCGCCGAGGCGGGGGCGGCGCCGGCTACTAGTCGCTCACCGCGAAGGAAGACCGCAGCGCAAGCCGGATCTTCGCGCCCACCGGAATAACCACATCGCGATCGGCGGTTTCCACCGCCACCGCCGCACCCGCGGCACCACCCACCACGCCGCCGACGGCCGCACCGGTGCCACCGCCAATCACCTTGCCGATAATGGCGCCCGCGGCGGCGCCGCCACCCACCTTGGCCGCTTCGCTGGTACCCACTCCGCGACCTTTGAGGGTGTGCTCGACGTAGGTGACGTCCGCATCGATCGGGTGCGATACTCCATTGACCATGACGCTGGTGGCGCGCAGGGTGATGATTCCGTCCTTCTGACCCTTGTTCTCGGCCGGCATGAGCGCCACGATCGAGAACGTGACTTCGGCGCCGGCGGGAATGACCACCCTGCCGCTGCTGCTGGTGACGGCCTCATCGACAGTGGCGGTGAACGTCTCACCGGCCTTGTTGGTCCGGGAGGTGAGGGCCCTGGTCGAGCTCGTTGCCACGACCGTTCCGGCGCTCAGGCTGTGGATCACCGGGGCCACCGGAGGCGGTGCGGGGGCCGGCGACGGGCTCGCCGGGTGCGGCGTATGAACGGGCCGGGTGGCCGGGGGCGTCCGCCTCGGGGGCACGGCCCGGGGGGGCGTCGGCTGGGGGAGGTAGACGGTGTCGACCTTGCCGGAGTTCGTGGGTGCGTCGTTGAGGGTTAGCGTACTGTCGGGCATCGTGAGCTGGATATCACGGCCCGCGCTGTCGATCGCGAACTGGTCGTTTTTCTTGTCCCCGCATGCCGCAACCATCGACGCGCCGATCAGCGCGATGTAGAGCTTCCTCATGAGATCTCCTTGCCAGATGGCCTGCGCCGTCAAGAAACGCATCGACAGTGGCCAATGGACCCAGGCCACGACGCTCGCATGTACCGGCAGGAGACGGCGGAAACAGGCGCATTTGCACATCTTGAGTCGACTATGTTGGCCTCATTCTGCGACTTGCGCGGCCCCGAGGGGGGATGATTTCGGGCCGTATGCGGGTGTTACAGCCACTTTCGCAGGAAATCCGGCGTGAGCCCCTGGAGCCACCCCGCCATGCGGGTGAACTGACCCGTAACCAGCAGGACGCCGACCACGATCAGCAGAACCCCGCTCACCCGCTGGACCCAGGGCAGGTAGCGCCGGAAGCGCTGGAACCATCCCAGAAACGACTCCGCCGCGTAGGCGGCAATGAGAAACGGCACCGCCAGCCCGAGCGAATAGGCGCCCAGCAGGACCATCCCCTTCCCCAGGCTCGCCTCGGTCGCGGCCAGACCCAGGATCGCGCCGAGGATCGGTCCGATGCATGGCGTCCATCCGGCGGCGAACGTCATTCCGACCAGCACCGTGCCCAGGTACCCGATCGGCTTCCGGTCGAGATGGAGGCGCGCATCCTTGTCGAGAAACGTCAGCTTGATGACGCCCAGGCAATAGAGGCCGAAGAGGATGATCAGTACCCCGCCGATCCGCTGAAACCAGACCTCGTAGTACTTGAGCACCCGGCCGAGCGCGGTGGCCGTTGCGCCGAACAGCATGAAGATGATGGTGAAGCCGAGCACGAACAGCAGCGCGTGGATCATCGCAATCCGGCGGCGGTCCGTCATCTCGTTGAACGTGAAGCCGGTGATGAATCCCAGGTAGGACGGCACCAGCGGCAGCACGCAGGGGGAGAGAAAGCTGAGCAGTCCGCCGGCAAACGCCACGAGGATGCCGAGATTCGGGGTATCGCTCATCGAAGGTCCGTTCCCGCTCCCAGCGGTTCGAGGTCGCGACCGCGGCACCCGGTGCAGACGCCGTGCACGTCCACCCGGTGGCGGCGATACAGAAATCGGTTCTCGTCGGCGGTCATACGGAGCAGGCGCTCAAGGCGATCGTTGGCAAATTCTTCGACCCGCCCGCAGCGGTCGCAGATCAGATGATCGTGCGCCGGCGCGCCCGCTACCGGCTCGTACCGCTTGAAGCCTTCGCCGAAATCATGCTCCCGTACCAGGCCGCTCCCCACCAGCACTTCCAGCGTGCGGTAGAGTGTGGCGGTCCCGACGTCGGCGCCGGTGGCGCCGATTCGTCGCTCCAGGTCTTCCACCGAGGGGTGATCGCCGGAACCGAAGAGCTCCTCGGCGACGGCCAGCCGCTGCCGGGTTATCGGCAAGCGGCGCTCGCGCAGGTGCCTGCGAAAGCGCTCCAGAAGCGCGAGCGCCTCATCCGGGGACGGCGGCGGCATCGTCCTGGGGCGGGAACCATGCACCGGTGTCGACCGGCGAGGGCGGCTCCTCCTCGTCGGAGCGCTTGGGCACCAGCGCCAGCAGCTCGTCCAGCGCCGTGAGCGGCCCACTGCCGACTTCGGTCAGCCCCCACTCGAAGGCGCCGCGTTTCTTGCCCTTCACCGTGAGGGTGAACCGCGCGGTGTAGATCCGGCGGCGTTCCCCGTCGATCCGGGAGAGAATGGCGGTGCCGAAGTCGCGGCCTTCGCGCCGGACCACACGGAACGCCCAGATCCGGTCGATCTCGGCCGCCGGAACCGACGCCATGAGCTCGACCGCAAGCCTGGTCCACCCGGGACCGGTCCCGGGGCCGTTGGGCACTTCAGTCATCACTGGCGGCATTTTTCCACGTACGATCGGAGCACGTGCATGAAATCCTGGGCGTTGGTCACGACACCGTAGGCCTGGTGGGTCCCGCGATCCTTCAGCTTGCTCACCACGAACTCGGTCTGGTCGACACAGATGGTCATCAGCGGCTCGGGGCTGCCGCGGTGCGTGTGGAACGACGGCAGCATGTTCCCGACCGCGATCGCGTGGAGCGCCGTGGCGATGAACACGGCACCGGTCGCCCGCACGGTGTGGTCCCGCATGGCGGCCTGCGCCTCGAGGGTATCCGAGATCACGCCCGGCAGGGGTCCGTCGTCGCGGATCGACCCCGCGAGCACATAGGGAATCCGCTGGGTGACCAGGGTGCGCATGATTCCGCTGCCGATCAGACCGGACTCCACGCCCCGCTCGATCGATCCGGCGGCCCGAACCCGGTTGATCGCCCGCATGTGCATGCCATGGCCGGCGGCGGCAGACTGTCCGGTGTTGGTCATGCCCAGCGTGGTGCCGAAGATGGCGGCCTCGATGTCGTGCACCGCGACGGCGTTGCCGATCAGTACCGCCTGCACATAGCCGTTGCGGATGAACCACTCGAAGTCTGCGCGGGCGCGCGAGTGCACCAGCGCCGGACCCACTACCCAGACGAGATAGCCGCCCTCCTGTCGTTCGCACTCCACCCGTGCCGCCATTTCCTCGTAATTGACGGGCCGCTCGCGGCTCACCTCCGTGGACATGAACCGGAATTCGTTGGGCTTGGAGCCGGTCCCGAGGAAGCCCTCGGCATGCACCACGATGCCTTCGGAGCCGTCTTCGGCGACCCCGATCGCCACCGGCTCGCCCCGGGGTACCAGGCGCGGCTCAACCACCTCGAGCACGGCGCCCCGCTGGACGATTACACCGTCCATCCGGGGCCGCTCCGGCATCTGCCAGGAGCCGTTTACCCGGACATAGGTCGGGAGATTCGACGTCGAAAAAAAGCCCTCCGGAAGTACGCCGTCCGCCGGCGCGGGCTCGAACCGCGCTTCCGGCGCGGCACAGAACGGGGGCCGCGAGAAGTCGGGCGTAAGGGAGGTCCGCGGGGATGCCATAGGAAGGGAGGTAAAGTAACTATGCTTCATCCCATGCGCCGATATGTCGTTTACCTGGTCCTGGTGAGCCGGCTTCCCTCGCTGGCCGCCCAGACACCAGCCCGGCCCGATTCCGCGGGGGCCGATACGGCCCGGGCGGTCCGGATGCCTGAGTTGGAAGTGCGAGTCACTCGCGGGGGCGAAGATCGATCCCGGGCGCCGGTTGCCATCGGGGTCCTGGGGGCCGCCGCGCTCCGGCGGGCCCAGCTCACCAGCGGACTCGACGAATCCCTGAGCCGGCTGCCCGGCGTCGTCGTGCTCAACCGCTACAACTACTCGCTCGACCAGCGCGTTTCCCTGCGAGGGGCCGGGAGCCGGGCCAATTTCGGCCTCCGCGGCGTGAAGGTGCTGATCGACGGCGTGCCGCAGACCTTGCCCGACGGCCAGAGTCAGCTCACCAATCTTGAGCTCGGCATGGTGGACCGGGTCGAGGTGCTCACCGGCTCGGCCGGCGCGCTTTACGGAAACGCTTCGGGGGGCGTGCTGGCGTTTACCACCGAGGTACCGGTGCTGCCCTTTGCCGGGCGCGCCCGGGTGGTCGGCGGCTCGTTCGGCACGGTGAAATGGCAATCCATGATTAGTGGCGCCCGGGGCCGGACCAGCGCCGCGCTGTCGACGTCCCAACTCCGTACCAGCGGGTTCCGGCAGCACAGCAAGGCCAGGCTGCTGCAGGTCAACGGGAAAATGGACCTGGCTCTATCGGGCAATTCGTCCCTCGGCATCCGGCTCTCCATCGCGGATGCGCCAACCGCCGAGAATCCCGGAGCACTCACCTTCGCGGAGTATGCCAGGACCCGAGACAGCGCCGCGGGGGCCAATATCCTCCGCTGGGCCGACAAGGCGGTCTCGCAGCAGCAGGCGTCCGTCCGGTACCGTTGGCTCGATGGGGAGGGTGCCGAGCTCGAGGCCATCGCATTCGGACTCAGCCGCAATCTCGAGAATCCCCTGGCCACCGCTCCACCGCCTCCCGCGCTCCCCTCGGCGGGCACTTACAACACCATCGGCCGGGTGGCCGGGGGCATTCGGGTAGGCGGATCGCTACCCCTCGCGCGGGGAAGGCGCCCGCTCAGGGTGAGCGCGGGGTTCGACCTCCAGACCATGCGGGACAACCGGCGCAATGAGCGCAGCGATCAGGGAAAGTCCACCGGAGTGCTTCTGGCCAGCCAGCGGGAGACCGTCACCGAGCTCGGGCCCTACGCGCAGCTGCATTGGGAGCCGGCGTCGCGAGTGCTGGTCCTCGGCGCCATCCGGTACGACCGGCTCACCTTCCGGGTCACCGACCGGTTCCTCACCGATGGGGTCGACAACAGCGGCACGCGAATCATGGAAAATGCCAGCGGCACCGTCGGCGTGAGCCTGGGGCTGGGCCGCCGAACTACGGTGTACTCGAATCTGTCGACCAGCTTCGAGTCCCCCACCACCACCGAGCTGGTGAACCAGGCCAACGGCACCGTGGGATTCAACAGTGCGCTGGGCCCGCAGCGCACTCGGTCCGCCGAGCTCGGGCTCAAGGGGAGCATGGCGAATGACCTGCAATACACCGTGGCGGCGTTCGCGAGCGGGATCCGTGATGCGATCATCCAGGCCCGGGAGCAGGATGGCCGAGCCTTCTTCGAGAATGCCGGCCGGGTGAGGAATCGCGGGATCGAGCTGGGCCTCGGCGGCTCGCCGTGGCGATGGCTCAGCCTGTCGGGTGCCTATACCTATGCCGGATACACCTTCACCGAGTACCGGCTCCGGAACGGCGCCACCACGGACTCGCTGGACGGCAACCGGCTGGCTGGCGTGCCGCGGCATTTCTTCCGCGCCGTCGCGAGTGTCTCTCTCGGAACGCTGGTCCTGGAACTCGACCAGACCACGGCAGGCGAGGTGTTCGGCGACGACCGCAACACGCTCCGGGTGGACGGGTGGGGTGCCGGAGTGACGGCGGTCCGGGTGAGCGGCGTGGTGACGACGGGCGCCCTCCGCCTGCAGCCATTCGCCGCGCTCAACAATGCGTTCGACCGGCGCTACGTC
The DNA here is from genome assembly GCA_031404115.1 of Gemmatimonadales bacterium. Lineage (GTDB taxonomy): Bacteria > Gemmatimonadota > Gemmatimonadetes > Gemmatimonadales > GWC2-71-9 > JABFSM01. Next base: position 14,401 of record JANNGX010000213.1, read on the forward strand.
GGTTCGGTGAACATCAACGGATTCGGAGGACGGGTACTGGAACCCGCGCCGGGCCGGAACGCACTCGTCGGCCTCGAGATGGCCTGGCGGTAGGCTCTGCGGTAACCGCCTGATGTCCGCATCAACACCTCGGTACATTTCGGTCGTCTCAACCCACCGGCTGCTCATGCCTGGCCTGGCTCTGGTCCCGCCCCTGCTGCTTCTGTTGACCGGCCTGGCGATCGGTGTGGTCCTGGCGTCGCTGGCTGCCTTGCTCTGGAAGGCGACCTACACGCGCGCGATCCGGCGGGACGCGATCGGACGCAGCCACGCGACCATTGCCGGTCAGGTGCACGAGCAGCTGCTTCCGGTGCTGCCGGATTTCCCCTTCAATCCCAAGGATGCCCGCTTCCTCGGATCGCCGGTGGACCTGGTGATTTTCGACGGGCTGGATGCCGGTCAGCTCGAGCGTATCGTGTTTATCGAGGTCAAGACCGGCGGCGCCGGCCTGTCGAAGCGCGAGCGCCAGCTGCGGGATGTCGTCAAGGCCGGACGGGTGAGCTGGCAGGAGATGCGGGCGCCGGTCAAGGACATCGGGAGCGGTCTGGCGCGATCACCTTGACTTCGCCCCGGTACGGCGCAGATTCGCCCAGTGGCCGGAACCGGCCGGACGTCCCAACTCGACACTCCCCAGGCGCCGAGGTTTCCATGCCCTCGATTCTCCTCAACGGCAAGACCGTGGCGGTGGATGCCGCGCCGGACACGCCACTTCTCTGGGTGCTGCGCGACCATCTGAAGCTGACCGGCACGAAATTCGGCTGTGGCGCCGCACTTTGCGGCGCGTGCACCGTCCACCTCGACGGCATCGCCACCCGCTCCTGCGTCACGCCGCTGTCGAGTGTGGCCGGGAAGAAGATCACGTCCATCGAGGGCTTACAGGGACCGGTCGGCACCGCGGTCCAGGCCGCGTGGGACAAGCACCAGGTGCCGCAGTGCGGCTACTGCCAGTCGGGCCAGGTGATGACCGCCAGCGCCCTGCTCGCCAGGAACTCCAAGCCCACTGACGCGGAGATCGTCGGGGCCATGCAGGGCAACCTCTGCCGGTGCGGAACCTACGGACGGATCCAGGCTGCGGTACGGGACGCGGCCACGGCGCTGGAGGCCCGGCCATGACCACCATTCCGGTCACTCGACGCGACTTCCTGAAGGTCTCCGCGCTGGCCGGCGGGGGCATGGTGCTCGGGTTCCGCCTCGACCAGGCCGCGCCCCAGGCTGGCCCGTTCACGCCCAACGCCTGGGTAGCCATTGGGCTCGACGGCACCGTCACCCTGACCTGCCATCGCAACGAGATGGGGCAGGACGTGTATACCTCGCTCAGCATGCTCCTGGCCGAGGAGCTGGCGGTTGATCCACGCCGGGTCAAGGTGGTGCAGGCCCCGGCCGATCCGGTCTATGTCAACACCGCGATGGGCGCCCAGATCACCGGCGGCAGCACCAGCATCCGCGAGGCCTGGGTGCCGCTGCGACAGGCGGGTGCCGCCGCGCGCCAGATGCTGGTGGGCACTGCGGCGGTCCGGTGGGGAGTGCCCGCCGCCGAGTGTCGCGCCGAAAACGGCGTGGTTCTGCATGGCGCCCGGAAGGCGCCGTACGGCAGTCTCGCCGCGGCGGCGGCCAAGCTTCCGGTACCCCAGAACGTGGCGCTCAAGGATCCTTCGCGGTTCACCGTCATCGGGAAGGCCCTGCCCCGGCTGGACGGCGCCGACAAGGCGCGGGGGCGCACGGTGTACGGCCTCGACGTCAAGCAACCCGGCATGCTCTACGCTGCGCTGGTGCCCTGCCCGGTGATCGGCGGCAAGGTGGCGTCGTTCGACGGGGCCGGCGTGAACACGCGCCCCGGGGTAAAGGCGGTGGTCAATATCGGCGAGGGCGTGGCGGTGGTGGCGGACCACTACTGGACCGCGCGCTCCGCCGCCGATGCCGTGAAGATCCAGTGGGATGAGGGTCCCGGGGCCACGCTCAGCACGGCCGGGATGTTCGCGGCCCTGGACGGGGCCAAGGGCCGGCCGGGCTTCGTCGCGAAGCAGGCGGGCAATCTGAGCGGCTCCCTCCCTGTCGAGGCGGAATACACCTGCCAGATGCTCTCCCACGCGACGCTGGAGCCGCAGAACTGCACCGCGCGGGTCACCCCCGCCGGTGTGGACGTCTGGGCCAGCATGCAATTTCCCCAGGGCGCGCAGGGCGCGGCGGCGGCGGTGGCCGGCCTCAAGCCGGAGCAGGTGCGGATCCATCCCCAGTTCCTGGGCGGCGGCTTCGGACGGCGGCTGGAAAACGACTTCGTGGTACAGGCGGTGATGATCGCGAACGCGGTGCCGGGTACGCCGGTACAGCTCATCTGGACCCGCCCGCAAGATGTACAGCACGATTTCTACCGGCCGCCCAGCCTGCACGTGATGCGGGGCGCCGTGGCGGGGGGGCGTGCCTCGGCCCTGAGCGCCACGCTGGTCTCGCCCTCGATCACCTCCCGGGCGTTCCCGGCGTTCGTACAGAACGGCAACGATCCCTTCATGACCGAGGGGCTGGTCGGCCTCACCTATGACATCCCCAACCTCGAGCTGCGCACGGTGATCGAGGAGGTCGGGATGCGGGTGGGCTACTGGCGCTCGGTGAGCCACGCCCTGAACGCCTTTGCGCTGGAGAGCTTTGTCGACGAACTCGCGCTGGCGGCGCAGCAGTCGCCGCTCGCCTTCCGGCTGGCCATGCTCGAGAAGGTGCCGCGGCAGCGGGCGGTGCTGGAGCGGGTGGCCCGCTCCTCGGGCTACACCGCCACGCCGGCCCAGGGCCGCGGGTTCGGGCTCGCCACGATGGAGTGCTACGAGACCTATATCGCGGTGGTCTGCGAGGTGTCGGGAACCGCGGACCGGGTGAAACTGGAGCGCATCAGCGTCGTGGCCGATTGCGGGCTGGCGGTGCACCCCGACCAGGCCATCGCGCAACTCCAGGGCGGGATCGTGACCGGTCTCATCCAGGCCATGCGAAGCACGATCACCGTGAAGAACGGCCGGGTGGAACAGAGCAACTTCCATGACTTCCTGCTGCCGAGGATGAACGAGGTGCCGCCGGTGCAGGTGGAGCTCATCCAGACCGGCGGCAAGCCGGGGGGCATTGGCGAGGCCGGTGTACCGCTGGTGGCACCTGCCCTGGCCAACGCGGTGTTCGCGCTGACGGCCAGGCGCATCCGCACCACGCCGCTGGAGGATGGGGGGGTGCGGTTCGCCTGACGCTCCCTCACACTCACCCCAGGAGCCTCACATGCTCGCGGTCAGCAAGTATCTGGACCATTATTTCTGCCAGCGCCCCACGATCAAGTACGACCCGAACAAGGCCTCCTGAGGACCAGGAGCATCTCCCTCGTCTGCACCGACCAGCGATAAACTCAACCCCAGGCGGCGGGCTTTCAAGGGGCAGTCGCTCGATGCTGCCCGCACTCCGCCCCATGGGGTTATCCTACGACGCACCGATTCCAACAGGATGAGCGTGCACGACCTCCCGACCTCCCTCGAACAGCTGACCGCCGCACTTGCCGACCGCTACCGCCTCGAGCACAGCCTCGGCGAGGGCGGCATGGCGACGGTGTACCTGGCTCATGACCTGAAACACAACCGACGGGTCGCGCTCAAGGTGCTCAAGCCCGAGCTCGCGGCGATGCTTGGCGCCCAACGCTTCCTCCAGGAAATCCAGGTCACCGCCAATCTGCAGCACCCCCACATCCTGCCGCTGTACGACTCGGGAAGCGCGGATGGCGCGCTGTTCTACGTGATGCCGCTCGTGCAGGGGGAGTCGCTGCGGGACCGGCTGGACCGGGAGAAACTGCTGTCGGTCGATGAGGCCATCAGGATCACGCGACAAGTTGCCGGCGCGCTCGATTTTGCCCACCGACAGGGCATCGTCCATCGCGACATCAAGCCCGGTAACATCCTCCTGCACGACGGGGAGGCGCTGCTCGCCGACTTCGGCATCGCCCTGGCCCTGACCGAAGCGGCTGGTGGCCGCCTCACGGGAACGGGACTCTCGATCGGCACCGTGCAGTACATGAGTCCGGAGCAGGCGGCGGGCGAGCGCGATCTCGACGGGCGCAGCGATATCTATTCCCTCGGCGCGGTGACCTATGAGATGCTCGCGGGGGAGCCACCCGTCACCGGCCCCACGGTCCAGGCGATGATCGCGAAGCTGATGACCGAACGTCCGACGTCCTTGCGGGTCGTGCGCGACGTCGTGCCGCGGCCACTCGAGGACGCCGTGATGCGGGCGCTGGCGAAGGCACCAACCGACCGGTTCTCCAGCGCGCGCGAATTCGCCGATGCGCTCACGGCTCCGGTGGTCCCGGTGAGGCGGTCCCGCACGATCGCGCTTGTCACACTCGGTGTCCTCGGTGTCGTTGGCGTGTACGTGGTCGCGGGGAGCGGTCTCTTTCGGACGTTCACCGCTGCCCCCATCGACGCAGCGGCGCCCGCCGCGATCCGGTCGATTGCCGTCCTGCCGCTCGACAATTACTCCGCGGACTCCACGCAGGACTACTTCGCCGAAGGGATAACCGATGAGCTGACGGCCGCTCTGGCGAGCATCAGCCAGCTCCGGGTCACGTCGCGCGGCTCGGCGATGCAGTTCCGGGGCAAAAACCGCCCGCCGACGCCCCAGATCGGGAAGACGCTCAATGTGGATGCGATCGTGGAGGGCTCGGTGTCCCGATCCGGCGACCGGGTGCGGATCACGGCCCAGTTGATCGATGCACGGGCGGACAAGCATCTGTGGTCCAAGAGCTTCGAGCGCAACTCGAGCGACGTGCTGGCGCTCCAGGGCGAGCTCGCGTCGGCCATCGCGGCCGAGATCAACGTGCGCCTGACGGAGAGCGAGCGTTCCCGGCTGGCCACCGCGCCCAGTGTGAGCGTTGCCGGCCACGACGCCTACCTCCGGGGCCGCTATTTCTTCAACCGCCCGAGCGACGAGAACCTCCAGAAGGCGATTGTCCAGTTCGAAGCGGCCGTGAGGCTGAGTCCGGCCTTCGCCCCGGCCTACTCGGGCTTGTCGGACGCGTACCTCTGGGCCGGCTACAACGAGGGCTTCCTCACCGCCTCCGCGGCGAGGCCCAGGGCCCTGGCGGCCGCCGAGAAGGCGGTGCAGCTGGACAGCACCTCGGCCGAAGCGCACGCGTCACTCGCCACCTTCAAGCTGTTCTACGAATTCGACTGGGCTGGTGCCGAGCGCGAATACCGGCGGGCCATCCGGCTCAACCCGAACTACGCCTTCGCGCACGATCAGTTCGCCCTGGCACTGGCGTTCACCGGTCGGTTCGACGAATCCGTCGCGGAGAGCCGGCGCGCGGCCGAATTGGACCCCCTGTCCCCGCAGGTGCTGATCGATGCCGGCATGGCGCCGATGTTCGAGAAGAACTTCCCTGCGGCCAAGGAGCTGGCGCGAAAAGCGGGGGAGCTCGACCCCACCTATTTCTTTCCCGTGATGATGGAAGGCTGGGCTGACCTGGAAGCCGGAAAGTTCCGTGAGGCCATCCCGTTCCTCACGAAGGCCACGACAATGGGTGCGCCGCCCTTCGTCACCGCGTATCTCGGGTACGCCTACGCGGCCGCCGGCGACCGGGGAAGCGCCATGGCGCAGCTCGACGCGCTCAAGAAGATGTCGCAGGGTGGTCGGGTGTTGCCCTTCAATCTGGCGCTCGTGTATCTGGGCCTCGGCGACCACGGGCGTGCGCTTGATAACCTGGAGCGGGCGCTCGCTGCCGATTCCCAGATGATGGCGTGGCTCGGACAGGACGCCATATTCGATCCTCTCCGCGCAGAGCCCCGGTTCATGGCGCTGATGAAGAAGCTGAACTTCGTCGAGTGAAACGCTAGTGAGAGTAACCGTGGCCCATCCGCCCGTTGCAGGCTTCCTCTGCGGCCTGGTCCTGGCGACTGCCGCGTGTGGCGGCGCGAACGCCCGCTATGCATCACGGGGCGCCTTGTCAGTGCTGGCACCCTGCGTCCTCCCCAACATTGCCGAG
>JANNGX010000214.1:0-11945 GCA_031404115.1 Gemmatimonadales bacterium
CACCGGCGACCCGGAAGCGGTGGCGCGACTGAAGCGCGAGGCCCAGGTGGCGATGCGCCTCGATCATCCCAATGTCTGCGGGATCCTCGCATGGGGTGAAGCGGGCGGCATGCCCTACCTGGTCATGCCCTTCCTGGACGGAGAGACGCTTTCCCGCAGGGAAACCCGTCACGGCCCCATGCCGGCGGCGCTGGCGGTGCCCTTTCTGCGCCAGTTGTGCCGCGGTCTCCACCACGCCCACGCCGCCGGCGTTCTGCACCGGGACCTCAAACCCGAGAATGTCATGCTGGTCACCGAGGAATCGGGGGCCGAGCACGCGGTGGTCATGGATTTCGGACTCGCGAAGGAGAGCGTGGCGGGCCCCGAGATCATGAAGCTCACCGCCACCGGCATCGTACTGGGAACGCCGGAGTTCATGAGCCCGGAGCAGATTCGGGGCAAACCGCTGGACGCGCGGAGCGATATCTTCGCGCTGGGCGTACTGGGATTCGAACTGCTGACCGGGCGGCTCCCGTTCGAGGGCAACACCGCGCAGGAAACCATGCTGGCCCATCTGACTGGGCAGCCCATGCGCCTCCGGCAGGTCACCCCGTCACTGACGGAACCGCTCGAGCGGGTGATCGCCCGGAGCATCGCGCACCATCCCGACGAGCGGTTTCATTCGATGCAGGACTTTGAGGACGCGTTGGACGACAGTGACCAGTAACCGGTAACCAGCGGAGCTCATCATGCACAATCGACATGGATTTGCGTCCCACCTCGCGGTTGGCGCCCTCGCGTTCGCGGCGGGCATCGGCGGCACCCTGGTCATTCGCTCGCACCCGGTGGCGAAGGCGGCAGCGCACCTGCACGATACCGTCACCACCCACGGCGAGACCGTATGGGTCAAGCGGCCCGCCGGCGACTCGGTCCGCGTCTATGTCGCCTATCCCGAGCGGAAAGACCGGGCCCCGGCGGTGATCGTCATTCATGAGAACCAGGGCCTCACGACCTGGGAACCTACGGTCGCCGACAAGCTGGCCGGCAATGGGTATGTGGCCGCGGCGGTGGATCTGCCGTCGGCGGTGTTCGGGCTCTATCCCGCCGACTCGGGACGGGCCTACATCTCCCGGCTCACACCCGACGGCGTGACCGCATCTCTCGATGCCGTGTATGAGTATCTCAACGGGCTGGGCGCGGTCAAGAAAGACCGGATCGGCGTGATCGGATTCTGCTGGGGCGGCGGACAGACCTTCCGCTACGCCACCAACAATCCGAAGCTGAAGGCAGCCGTGGTCTGCTATGGACCCGCGCCCGACAGCTCCGCGCTGGCCCGGATCAACACCAAGGTCCTGGGGGTCTACGGGGAAGGCGACGCCCGGATCAACAGCCAGCTGCCGCTGGTGGTGCAGCAGATGAACCGGCTGGGTAAAGCGTTCGCGCCGGACAGCTATCCCGGCACCGGCCACGGATTCCTCAAGCCCGGCCGCAAGGGCAGCGACACCGACCAGCCGGACAAGGCATGGGTGAGGATCCTGGCGTTCTTCGGGGAAAACCTGGGCAAGTGACCGTTCACCGGTTGCTGGTCACCCTTCCCTGGCTTTGGGTCTCCGCGCCCCTGCTGGCCCAGGGGCCTCTGGCCGGCCGGTGGGATCGGGTGCGCCTCAGCCACGACGCGCTCCAGTACGACATCGCGCTGTCTCTCCCCGACAGCGGCGGACGGATCGCCGCCACCGTCGCCACCCGCTGGCGGCTGGGCGGCCCCGCTCCGCTGGTGCTCGACCTCGACTCCGCATTACTGGTGCGGCGGGTTACGCTGAATGGGGCGCCGGTCCGCTGGCGCCGGACTGGAAACCGGATCGTGATTTCGGTAAACGGGGCCCGGGGGACCTCCGTCACGACCGAGGTGCGGTACGACGGCACGCCGCGCAACGGGCTGGTGCTCCGCGGCGGTGAAGGCACGCGCACCGTCTTCGCCGACAATTGGCCGGATCGAGCCCGCTTCTGGCTGGCCTCGCAGGACCATCCGGCCGACAAGGCCGCGGTAGCGTGGCAAATTGAAGCTCCGGGCGGTTACCACGTCGTGGCCAACGGCCGGCTGGAAGGTGTCGACACGCTGTCGGACGGGCGGCTCGTCTGGCGGTTCCGCAACGACGAGCCGATTCCCACGTACACCATGGTCGCCGGGATGGCGCGCTTCGCGATCACCCCCTTCGCCCCGGCGGGATGCAACGTCCGCTGCGTGCCGGTGACGTTGTTGACCTACCCCATTGATTCCGCCCTCGCCATGAGCGGCCCGTTCCGCCGCAGCGACGAAATCCTCGAGTTCTTTTCCCGGCGGATCGCACCGTTCCCCTACAGTGAGCTCCGCCACGTCGAATCGTCCACCATGTTCGGCGGCATGGAGAATTCCACCGCCATCTTCTATGACGAGCAGTCGATTCACGCCGGGACGATGACCGAGAGCACCGTCGCCCACGAAACGGCGCATCAGTGGTTCGGCGACGCGGTAACGGAAGCCGACTGGCACCATATCTGGCTGTCCGAGGGATTCGCGACCTACGGGGCGGCCCTGTGGGAGGAACATATCGGAGGCGCCTCCGGGCTCCGGGCGGCCATGACGGGCAACCGCGCGTCGGTGCTGACCTCGGAGGCCACCGAGCGCCCGATCCTCGACTCCACGATCACCGACCGCATGAAGCTCCTCAACACCAACAGCTACCAGAAAGGCGCCTGGGTGTTGCACAGCCTGCGAGGCCTCATGGGAGACGAGCCGTTTTTCCGGGGACTCTCGCGCTACTACCGGACCTACGAGCACGGAAACGTGCTCTCCAGCGACTTCGCACGGATCATGACCGCCGAGTCGGGCACCGACCTCGAATGGTACTTCCGCCAGGCGCTCACGCAACCCGGCTATCCGATCCTTGCAGCCACCACCGAGCTCGACGCCGGACACCTCGTCCTGACCATCCGGCAGACCCAGGGAGCCTCGTGGGGATTGTATCGCATACCGAACCTCACGGTGCGCCTGGGATCGCGGACCCTCACCGTCAACGTCTCCCAGCGGATGACCCGGGTCGCGACGCACTGGGACAGCAACAGCCCTCCACCGAGGGCGGAGATCGATCCGGCGGGATGGTGGCTTCTCAAGGTGAGCGGTGACCAGTGACCGGTCACCGGCGGGACGTCGCTGGGCACCGGTCACTGGTCACCGGTTACTGGTTACTGCTCACTTCCTGCGGCGTCACCCCATTGACCAATCGCATCAGCATCGGACAAGAGGCCTTCGTGATCGCCGTGGGCGAAGGATCGGATGGCCAGACCGATCTCTACGCGGCACCTGCGGGCGGGGGCACCTTCACCCGCCTCACTTACAACCGCCCCGAAGAGCGGTGGCCGAAGATATCTCCCGACGGAGGCATGGTCGCGTTCCTCCGCCCGGCAGGAGGCGTTCGGGGCCCACCCTGGTCGCTGGTGATCCTCAACCTGTTGACCAACGGCGAGCGGGTGACGCCGTTGCCCTCCGATGCCGGCGAGCCCGAGCGGTTGGGCTGGAGCGGGGACGGCCAGCGCGTGATCGTGAGCGCGCAAGGCTACTTCCTGTCGGCCGCGGCCCCCGCCGCAGCAGCATTCAGCCGGTTTCCCGCCGAGTCGCTCGCGATGGCGGATTCACTCTCCCGGGAACGCCTGGGAGATCCGCCCCGCGGCATCCTGCGCGAGTGCGTGAATGGCGGGCTCTGTATCCTGGCGGCGACGGGGGAACTCACGCGGCTCGACAGCGCGGCGCGGGACGCGGTGCGCTGGGGACCCGATTCGGTGGGGTATTTCCTGCCTGGCGGGTTCGAAGTGCGGCCGCTTGCGGGCGGACACTCGAGGCAACCGACTTGGGTCGGTGCGCCGGCCGGGCTTCGCCAGCTCACCCACCATCCCGGAGCTCAGGTCACCACTTCCAGCGGGGTCTCGGGCATCCGATAGGCCACCGCCTGCCACGCCGACTCGAGCGTCAGCTCGACATTGGGGTGGTCCACCCCCCACTCCCGGGCCGCCACCCGCTCGGCCACGAATCCGGCCAGCGCCAGCCACACCGCAGCCCAGAGCTCAGCCGAGCCCGGCCGGATCCGGCCCCGCTGTTTGCCCGCCGCCATGATCTGCTGCAACCCGACTCGAAAGTCCTTGATGGCCTGTCGAGTGGCTTCCTCGTGGAGGGATTCCTCAGGAGGGCGCAGGAGCATACGCACCAGCGCCGGATCCCGTTCCGCGGCCCGTGCCAGCTCGCGCCCGATGAGGCCGAGCGCGACCTCGGCGTCGAGCCGGTGCTCGGTGTCGGAAGGCGAGACCAGACTCGATCCCCACGCCAGCGCCTCGAGGCAGGCGGCGTTGAGAAGCGCCTCCTTGCCGGAAAAATGGCGGTAGATGGTGGCTTCGGCCACGCCGGCGCGCTGTGCCAGCTCCGGCGTGGTGGTGGCACGGAATCCCTGCTCGGTGAACAGCTCGAGCGCCGCGCGAACCAGCCGGGCGCGCGTGGCTCGACCGGCGGGGCGGAGGCGGGGGCGACTCGGTGCGCGGGCCGACGACGGGGAAGCTGACATGGCCGGCAAATATATCTGCTGGGGCGCCAGTCGGGGGCGCTAGCCCCAATATGAAAAATCCCCGAGAAAGCAGCCCGAACAAGGTCCGACTCTTGCCCTTGAGTGACGTGCATCGACCCCGATTGGACTCCCACAACGGGCATCTCCGGGAGAAGGGGGTAACTCAGTACGGTGGGAGGGAAAATGAGTCGCGTATTGTGGATGGTTCCGGGCATCTTGGCGCTCGCCTGCACCAGCCCCACGCCGGAAATCCGGATCGGGGTTCTGGTGGGAACGACCGGAGCGCGGCAAGTGTCGTCGGGTGTGGGAACGGTGCAGTCAGCCCTGCTGGCCGAGCAACTGGTCAATGCTTCGGGCGGGATTGTAGTCGGGGGCAGGCCCCACCAGGTCCGCGTCATCATCCGCGACATCGGCGACCAGGCCGATCGCGCGACCAGCCAGGCTCGCGAGCTTCTTAACCGCGACAGTGTCGTGGCCCTGGTGGGGCCGCAGTTCAGCCGGGACGCGATTCCGGTGGCGAGCCTGGCGGAGCAGGCGCGAGTGCCGATGATCAGCCCGATGTCGACCCACCCCAACACCACGCTCGGCAAACGGTACGTCTTCCGGGTCGCCTTCACGGACGACCTCCAGGGCGAGGCGCTGGCGCGCTTTGCCCGCGAGACCCTCGGTGCGAAGCGCGCGGCGCTGCTCTACGACGTCGCCCTGGACTACAGCCGGAACCTCTCTCGGGTGTTTCAAGCGGAGTTCACCGCGCGCGGCGGGGTGGTGGTGTCCGATCAGCAGTTCACCAGCGACCAGGCCACCGATTTTACCGCCCAACTCACCCGCATCCGGGCCGCGCGCCCCGACGTTATCTTCGCCCCCAACTTCACCAACGCGGACTCGATTCAGGTCATTCAGGCCCGGCAGCTCGGCCTCGGCGCCACCTTCCTCGGCAGCGACGCCTGGAACGACGTGTCTCTCCGTGAGGTCCCTGAGGCGGAGGGGGCCTACTTCACCGTGCTTTGGCACTCGGCCATCGCCACCGCCGAGGCGGACAGCTTCCTTGCCCAGTACCGGCGGGCGTACGCCACCACGCCAAACACGACCGCGGCTGCCACCTGGGATGCGTTCCAGATGCTCTTTGCGGCCATCCGGAGCGCCGGCTCGGTGAACCCCGATTCCATCCGGGACGCCATCGCTGCGACCGACGGGTTCCGCGGCGCGACCGGGGTCCTGAACTACCGGGGCGGGGGAGATCCCCGCAAGAGCGTCTACATCATGAGACTCACGAACGGACAGGGCGTGTTTCAGCAACTGGTCGACCCGTGACATCGGGACTCACCTGGGCCGCCCGGAGCCTGACCGGCAGGCTGGTCATCACGTTCCTCGGCGTCTCCGCGGCGATCGTGCTCATGGTGGCGGTCGTGGCCTACCGGCAGGCGCGCTCGGCGCTCGAGGCACTGGTGCTCGAACGGCTGCGGACCACCGCCGATTCCCGGGAACAGCAGTTGAACCGCTGGGTCGACGGGCAACGGATGGAGGTGAAGTTTCTGGCCGGGATCCACCCATTCCGGGCGAGGCTTCCTGAGCTTTTGGGAGAGCGAGGGATGCGTGCCCGGAAGGAGATGCTCACGGCGGTTACCGCCTTCCTCGAGCGAGAGCGGTCGGAGAAAGGGCAGTTCTCCGAGCTCTTCCTCCTCTCGGTGCCGGGGGGACAAGTGCTGGTCTCGACCGATTCCTCGCGGATCGGTGACTACCGGGTCACCGATACCTACTACGTCGAGGGCCAGAAGGGCACTTTCGTTCAGAACGTCTATCCGTCCGCGGCCCGACCGGAGGGCACTCCGACGCTCACGGTTTCCACGCCGCTCGCCGACCAACGGGGGAAAGTCCGCGCGGTCCTTGCCGCGCATCTCAATCTCCAGCAGATCGACTCGATCTTCACCGATCGCAGCGGTCTCGGCGCGACGGGTGAGTCCTATCTGACCGACCGGTTCCATGTCTTCGTATCCGCCACCCGTTTCGGCCGGCCCGACTATCCCCGCGGCGTGGGCACGTTCGGAGTAGCCCGCGCCGCGGACGTCCGTGAACCCGGCGCGGCGATCTATCCCGACTATCGCGGCGTCAGCGTGCTCGGCGCGTACCGGTGGCTCGCAAAGCGGGAGCTCACGCTCATCGTGGAGATGGACACCCGGGAAGCATTCGCACCGGCCCGCCGGCTGCTGCGTTCCATGATAGCCGTCGGTGTCCTGTCGGCGCTGGTGCTCACCCTCCTGGTCCTCGCCGCGGCCCGGCGCATCGCCCGGCCGGTTGTGGCGATCGCGCGAACCGCGGACCGGGTGGCGGCGGGCGATTTTACCGCCATTGCCCCGGTGGAAACCAAGGACGAAGTGGGCCGCCTGGCTGTGGCCTTCAACAAGATGACCCACCGGCTGAGCCGAGTCTATGAGGATCAGCGGGAGCAGGCGGCGGCACTGGAGCGCGGCAAGCGACTACTCCAGGAGATTATCGACAGCAGCAGCGCCTTCATCGTCGTCACCAACCTCCAAGGGTTGATCATCCTGGCCAACCGGCCGTTGACCGAGCTAGTCGGCGAGGAGCTTGCGGGAGTGGTGGGACGAACCTTGCAGGAGATTTTCCCCCACCAGGACCCGGAGCGGCGGGCCACGATCCTGTCCAAGGTGCTCGCCACCGGCGAGCCGAATGTCACGGAAGAATCGGTCAACATCGGGGGCGCTTCGCGCACAATGCTCCTCTCCCGCTTCCTGCTCCGGGAGTCGGATGGAGCCGCGTATGCGTTCTGTACCGTCGCCACCGACGTCACCCAGATCAAGCGGGGGGAGGAGGAGCGCCGGCTCTTCGCCGACCAGCTGCAGCATACCCAGAAGCTGGAGAGCCTCGGCGTCCTGGCCGGGGGAATTGCCCACGACTTCAACAACCTTCTCACCTCGATCCTCGGGCACGCCAACCTGGTGCTCGACGAATTGCCCGAAGGCTCCCGCCCGGGAGAGGACGTCACGCGAATCGTCGAGGCTGCCCAACGGGCCGCCGAGATGACCAATCAGATGCTGGCCTACGCGGGCCGCGGGAAGTTCGTGCTGGCTCGGGTGGATCTCAATGCGCTGGTGACCGAGATGTCCCAGCTCCTCCAGGTCTCGATCTCGAAGAAAGTCGAGCTCCGCTACGACATGGCCTCGGGGCTCGACGCTATCGATGGTGATCCATCGCAGATCCAGCAAGTGGTGATGAATCTGATCACCAATGCCGCCGAAGCGATCGGCGACCGGGTGGGAACCATCACGCTTCGGACCGGACTGATCCGCCTCGAGGCGGGGCAGCAGCCGGCAAGTTACGGGGCGGAGCCGCTCCCCGAAGGGGAGTGCGTATACCTTGTCGTGGCGGATACCGGCTCGGGGATGGACCCTGCCACCCTTGGGAGAATCTTCGAGCCCTTTTTCACCACCAAGTTCACCGGACGGGGCCTCGGGCTGGCCGCCGTGCAGGGCATCATGCGAAGCCACCACGGCATGCTCACGGTGGACACTGTCCCCGATCAGGGAACCACCTTCAGTGTGTTCTTCCCGGTGGCGTCTGTCGTGGCCAGTACCGCATCCGCGGTCGAGCCGACCCAGTTGAGCGGTGCGGCTCGCCACGGCGCCGGTACGGTGCTGATCGTGGATGACGAAGAGCCCATCCGGAGCGTTGCGCGCAGGGCGCTCGAGCGCGCAGGCTACCGGGTTCTCGACGCCCCGGACGGCGCCAAGGCGATGCATCTGTTCCGGGCCCATCTGGGTGAGATCGGTGCGGTGGTCCTCGACCTGACGATGCCCGTCATGGACGGCCGCCAGGTGCTCAAGCATCTCCGCGCCATCAACCCGGACGTGCGGGTCGTCTTGTCCAGCGGTTTCAGTGAGCACGACCTCTCCGCCCGGGGGGAAACCGGCGACGAGCTCTTCCTGCAGAAGCCCTACATGCTGGGCGAGCTGCTGGATACCGTGCGCGCGGCGATGGACCGGTAACGCCGACCCGACTAGCTTTCATGGCTTTCCCTCTCGGGCGCGTTCACGGTGGAGTCGACATGAAGATGCTCGTGCTGGGTGCCGGACTGCAGGGTTGCGCCGCAGCGCACAACCTCCTGCAGCATGACTCGGTCGCCCAGGTCACCCTGGCCGACCTGCAGCCCAACCGGCTTCCGCCCTTCCTGCAGCGCTACGTCGGCAAGCGGCTTCGCGTGGTCTCGCTGGACGCTGGCGACTTTGCCGCCGTCGTCGAGCAGATGAAGGGTCACGACGCGGCGCTCTGCGCCCTGCCCTACTACTTCAATGAGCCGATGACCCGCGCCGCGATCGAGGGCGGGTGTCATTTCTCTGATCTGGGCGGAAATACCGAAATTGTCTTCCAGCAGAAAAAGCTGCACGATGCCGCGATCGCGGCGGGAGTGTCGGTCATTCCGGACTGTGGCCTGGCCCCTGGCATGGTAAACATCCTTGCGGCCGAAGGCATTCGCCGCCTCGACCTGGCCCGCTCAGTGCGAATCTACGTGGGCGGACTGCCGCAGAAGCCCGAACCGCCGCTGAACTACCAGATCGTCTATTCCCTCGAGGGCGCGCTCGACTACTACACCACGCCGTCCTGGGTGCTCCGGAACGGGAGGGCGCTCCAGGTGGACGCGCTCTCGGAGCTGGAGCCGCAGGAGTTTCCGGCGCCGGTCGGCATGCTCGAGGCGTTTCACACCGGAGGCGGTATCAGCACCATGCCGTTCGCGTTCGAGGGAAAGATCGACAGCATGGAGTACAAGACCCTCCGCTATCCGGGGCACGTCGCCATCATGCACCCGATTCGCGAGCTGGGTCTCATTTCCAACACGCCGATTCCGGTCAAGGGACACGCGGTGGTGCCGAGAGATCTCTTCATAGCCGCGGTGCAGCCTAAACTCTACAAACCGGAGGGTCGGGATCTCGTAGCGCTCCGGATCGTCGTGGCGGGAGAGAAAGGCGGCGCGCCTGCCACGGTGACATTCGAACTGCTCGATTACTACGATCCCGCCCTGGGCATCAGCGCGATGATGCGTACCACCGGCTATTCGCTGTCCCTGACCGGGCTCATGCAGGCCAACGGCACGGTCACCGCGCGCGGCGTGCATACGCCCGACGAGGCAATGCCGTTCACGCCATACGTCGAGTCGTTGAAGCGATTCGGGGTGGAAATCAGGGAAGTGTGACCGACCTTTCTTCAATCTGGACTCAGGCCACGCCTTGGCCGACCTTTCTTCGGGCCGGTATGGAATACTACGATCTCTGGCGGGGGGTCTACGACCGCGTGGTCTTGCCGGGCAGCGCCCTCGAGGGATTCGCGCGGTCGCCCGTGAGAAGGCTGCTGGTGATTGCGGCGGACTGGTGCGGCGATGCCGCCAACACCGTACCGGTGCTGGCTCGCCTGGCCGATCTGGTGCGGGGCATGGAGCTCCGGGTACTGGTCCGCGATGAGCATCCAGAAGTGATGAACGCCTATCTCACCAACGGGACCCGTTCGATCCCCATTGTCATCGCGTTGGACGACTCGTTCCGGGAGCTGGGCCACTGGGGCCCCCGGCCGGCCGCGCTGCAGGAATGGGTCCTCTCCAACCGGAAGATGATGCCCAGTCCGCAGCGCTATGCATACGCCAGGAAGTGGTACGCGAAGGACAAGGGGGAAACGACGCTCCGGGAATTATTGGGGGCCGTCACCGATAACCGGTCACCGGTCACCTAGAAGCTCCACCCATTCCCCATGGTGAACACGAACCCGTCCGGACCACCGGCAAAATTCAGAATCAGCGGGGCGCTGCGCAGGATGCGAATCGCCACCCCACCACCCCCGCCCACCCTCCATTGATCCAGCGTCCACCGGAGGCCCGAATCCCCGAAGGCCCGCCCCCCGTCGACGAAGCCGATCAGTGTCACGGCTCCGAGATCGCCGATGTCGAGCAGATTGTGCCGCACCTCGAGGCTCGCGAGCAGGACCCCGCGTCCCACGAACCGCCCCGGCACGAAGCTGCGGTGCGAATCCGCCCCGCCCATCACGGTGATGTCCCGCTCCCAGCCCGGCAGGACATAGCGCGCATCGATGGGAGCGCCCTCGCCCAATCCCCGCGCCGCGAACCGCGCCGCAATGACCGTCCCCCCACGTGGCGAGACGTAGCCCCGCAGGTGGAGGTACCCACCGGGGTATCCCCCCTCGGTGAAGGTCGGCTGGATCGGCCCGGATGGCTGTCCGGCCGGCGGGAGGAGCCGTGACTCGAATTTTCCGGTGCCTCCGTACACGCCGGCTTCGAGGAATGCGCCGTTCGTCGGAAGGAACTCGTCGTCCCGGGTATCCAGCACCAGCGTCAGCCGGCCGGTCAAGTCGCTGCCGAAGAGCGGTTTGGTGAGATAATCACCGTCGAAGACCGATCCAAGCTTGGACGAGGAAAACCGGTAGTGGGTGACGGCGCTGCCGAGTGACACCGACAGCGGCCCCGTGATCCGGCGGGTGACCTCGCCCCGCACGAAATAGCGGGTCCGGCGCACCCGGAAAAACTCCGCACCGAACATGCCCCCCGGCTGAAGGCCCTCATTGGAGCCGTCGGGGCCAGAGCCGTAGTAGCCGAAGCTGCCTTCGCGGCCGGCGCCGGCATCGCCGGCAAATCGCCAACCCGGCACCAGGAGAGGCCCCCTGAATCGGGCGGCGACGAAACGGCTGTTGTTGGTGCTCCAGCCTGCCTCGGCCGAGAAGATGCCGTCGAAGGGAACCCGCGCCTCATATTCCGCCGGGCGCGCCACATGGTAATGGCCTACCAGCATCAGCCCGGTCGAGGGATTCCCGATCAGATAGGGAAAGTAGCTCGCGCGCCATGGCACCCCGTCCTGGGCGGAGAGTGGCGCCGCAACGAGCAGCAGGGCGAGTCCGACGCACCGGCGCATGGGCTACCGGGGCTGGTAGAGGTGTGCGCCGTCGAGCAGCCGCGCGCCATTCGCCTCGTCGCACCCGGCATACTGGGTCGGAAAGAGTCCGGCGCAGCCGTAGTCTCCCGCCTTGTTGACTGCGTAGAACTGGATCTGGAACGTGGGGCGCCCATCCGGCGCCAGCAGCGCGGGCCGGGTCGTTGCCACCAGCCGTTTGAGGGTGGCCAGGCAGGCGTCGGCGGGCGTCATCCCCTGACGCATGTGTTCCACGGTGAGGAATCCGCCGCAGACCATGATGTTCGCTTCTCCGAGTCCCGTGGACCCGGCCGCGCCGACCTCGTTGTCGGTGTATTGCCCGGCGCCCACGATGGGCGAGTCGCCGGCCCGCCCGGGAATTTTCCAGGCCAGGCCGCTGGTGGTGGTGATCGAGGAGATCTCACCCTTGTCGTTCACGACATTCAGGTTGACCGTG
>JANNGX010000215.1:0-5218 GCA_031404115.1 Gemmatimonadales bacterium
TTAAGCTGGTGCAGGCGCTGGTCCCCGCGCTCGGGCTTCCGGCATCGTTGCCGTTCCACCTCCTCGACTACGTGGCGCTCGCCACGGTGGCGGACGTGGTGCCGCTCACCGGTGAAAATCGCATCCTGGTGCGGCACGGCCTCCGCCTGCTCAGGAATACCCGCTGGGTGGGGCTCCGCGCACTGATCGAGTCGAGCGGTCTCGCCGCGAGCGAACTCCGCGCCGGCCAGGTGGGCTTCACCCTGGCGCCGCGTCTCAACGCCGCCGGCCGGATCGGAGAGGCCGCCGATGGGCTCCGGCTCCTCCTCACGGACGATCCCGACGAGGCCCGCATGCTGGCCCAGCGCCTCGAGCTGCTCAACACCGAGCGCCAGGGCCTCGACCAGCGGATCCTCGATGAGGCCATTGCGCAGGTGGAAGCGGCCGGGGGCCTCGATGCCCGCTGCGCAATCGTGCTCGGTTCGGACGGCTGGCATCCGGGGGTCGTGGGGATCGTGGCCTCGCGCGTCGTAGAGCGCTACGGGCGCCCGACGTTCCTGGTCGGCTTTGACGGAGAGGTGGGGAAGGGATCGGGGCGGAGCATCTCCCGCTTCGACCTCCACGGCGCGCTGGGCCACTGCGGCGATCTGCTGGAGCGCTATGGCGGACACCGTATGGCCGCGGGCATCACCGTGCGCCGGGATCGGTTCGAGGAATTCAAGTCCCGGTTCGAGAGTGTCGCGGCCCGGCAGCTCGGACCCGAGGACCTGGGTCCCGAGCAGCGGGTGGACATCGAGATTCCCCTGGCCCTGGCCACCGATGAGCTGGAGCGGCTGATTCGTCACCTTGAGCCGTGCGGCATGGGTAACCCCGCACCGGTGTTCGGCGTGCGCGGCGTCGACCTGACCGGGCGCCAGCGCGTCGGGGTCAACCATCTCCGGGGCACGCTGATGGGTCCCGATGGCTCGCTCGGCGCCATCGCCTTTCGCATGGCGGACCGCCTCCCCGAGCTCGGCACCGGCCCGGTGGACGCCACCTTCCGGCTGGAGCTGAACGAATTCCGGGGCCAGACCTCGCTTCAGGCCCGGGTACTCTCGCTGGCGCCGCACGCGGTCGGTGCTGGGAGTGGCATTGCGCGGTGACCCGGATCATCGCCGGAGAATTTCGCGGCCGCCGGCTCGCGGTGCCCGCCGATTCACGAGTGCGACCCACCGCCGAGCGCGTCCGTGAGGCCTGGATGAGCATTCTGGGAGAGCGCCTCCTCGGCGCCACGGTGCTGGATCTGTTTGCCGGCAGCGGAGCGCTCGGGCTCGAAGCGCTTTCCCGCGGGGCGGCCCACACCACCTTCGTCGAGCTCGCCGCCCCATCGCTGGCGGCCATCAAGCGCAACGTCGAGACCCTGGGCGTCGGAGGCCGGGCCACCGTGCACCGGGGCGATGCGATGCGATTCGTCGAGCGCATCGAGCCCGGCACCTTCGACATCGTCGTCGCCGATCCACCGTACACCGTTCCCTTCGCCGAGCGGCTGGTGGAAGCGTTCCGTGCCCGCCCGTTCACCCGGCTGCTGGCCGTCGAGCACCCGCTCAAAATGAAAGTGGGTGGAGACGAAACCCGGCGCTACGGCGATATCGCCCTTACCTTCTGTCACGCCCCATGACCCGTATCGCTCTCTATCCCGGTTCCTTCGATCCGCCCACCCGCGGGCACGAGGACCTGATCCGGCGGAGCCTGCTCATCGCCGACCGGGTGATCGTCGCGGTCGCGATCAACGCGGCCAAACAGCCGCTGTTCAGCCCGGAGGAGCGGCTGGAGATGCTCCGGCAGGCCATCGGGGACGATCACCGCATCGAATTCGAGTCCTTCGAGGGTCTCGTGGCGGACTACGCCAAGCGCGTCGGCGCGGGCATCCTGGTGCGCGGTCTGCGCGCCGTGGGCGATTTCGAATACGAGTTCCAGATGGCGTTGATGAACCGGCAGCTCAACGCGGGTCTCGAAACCGTCTTCCTGGTGCCGGGGCAGGGACTCTCCTACATCAGCTCCAGTCTGGTGCGGGAAGTGGCCCGGTACGGCGGGGACGTGAGCGCCCTGGTTCACCCCGGCGTAGCCGAGGCGCTCAAACGCCGCTTCGGGCTGTGAGCGTTGCCGCGCTGCTCGAGCGCGCCGCGCGGCGCCCCGCGCGGCTGCTCCTGGCTGGTGGAGACCCGTCAATCGTCTCGGAGGCCGCCGGCCGCCTGCTCGCGGCCGGCATCGGGGGAGTGGACGTGGTGGGCGCCGGCGCCATGCAGCCGGAACACCATCCCCGGCTCCGTTCGGTAGCGCTGCTGCTTCGGTCACGGGAGCCCAACCGGGTGCGCGACGGCATCCATGCGCTCGACCTCGCCGGAGATCCGGTGCGCTTTGCCCTGGGTCTGCTGGCGCTCGGAGACGTGGACGCCGTGGTGGCCGGCCCCGGGATCTCGCACGAGGCGCTGGCCGTGGCGGCGCAATGGACACTGGGTGCTCCGATGGACGGCGGCCCGGTCCACTCGGCCACCTGGCTGCTGCTCGCCGACGGCATGCTGGTGGGCCTGGCCGACTGCGCCGTTGCGGACGAGCGGCCTCCCCCGGCACAGGCCCGCCTGGCCCGGTCGGTGGCCCGCACCCATCGGTGCTTTTCCGATGAGCCGGCCCGCGTGGCCTTCCTGGGCGGGCCCCCGCATGGCAGCCAGACCGGGGCTGCGGCGGAGGCGGTCGACCACTTGAAGGCCATCGACCCGGGCATCATGGCGGAGGCCGATCCGGCCGCGAGGTTTCGCAGCCGGGCCGACGTTCTCATATTTCCCGGGGGGACGGCGGGGCACCTCGCGGCGCGCACGATGCGGGCGCTGGCCGGTGCCCTTCTCCTGGGGCCGCTCCTGCTGGGCCCCCCCGGTGCCGTCGCGGGGGTGGCGGAAGACTCTGTGGTAGATGAGCTGGTCGGGACGGCCGCCCTGGCCGTGCTCGCAGCCGGCACGGCAGCGACTTGAGGGAGGGAATGGCATGGGGTTCACCAAGAGGACCAACGCGGCCGGGGTGGCCATCCTGGAAATCGATGGCCAGCTTATCGTCGGCAATCGTCAGGAGCTCAAGACCCTGGTCCAGGATGGCCTGGACCGCGGCGAGCGGAAATTCCTGATCGACTGCAGCCGCACCGGCTACATCGATTCGTCAGGGCTGGGCGCGCTGGTCACGCTCTCCAAGAAAGTGCGCGAGGCCAACGGCGATCTCCGCATCGCGGGGCTCAATGAGGATCTCCGCGCGCTCTTCGAGCTCACCAAGCTCGATACCCTCTTCCACATCGCGCCGTCGGCCGAGGAAGCCCTGGCCGGGTTCTGACGTGGACGAGCCCGCCGCCTCGCCACTCCGGCTCTGCGTCCATCGGTCGGCCGAACGGGATCCCGCCCGGACCGTCTCGGTCATGATCGAAGTCCCGGCCGACGTGCGCTTCGTGGAAGACGCCATCGAGCTGATGGCACGGCACTGCTTCGCGGGCGCCGAGCCGTGCAAGCGAACCGGCTTCCGGCTCCGGGTGCTGCTCGCTGAGGCGCTCACCAACAGCATTCTCTTCGGCGCGGGCGGCAATCCGTCCCGATCGGTGCGGGTCGGGGCGGAGGTCACCGACCAGACCATCCGGCTTCAGGTCACCGACGACGGGCCCGGTTTCGATCCCCGTGCCGTGCCGGATCCCACCGCGCCCAGGGGGCTCGACCGACCGATCGGTCGCGGTCTGTTCCTGATCCGCAATCTGGCCGACCGGGTCGAATTCAACGAACAAGGGAACTCGATCTGGATGACGCTGCCGCGCTCCTGAAGCGGCTCCATCCCGTCCTCGAGGCCATCAGAGGCGCATCCGAATTGCGCCCGCGCCTCTGGCGCGCCCTGTCGGGGCGGCTCCGCGTGGTCGTCGGCAACGACCCCGGCTGGCCGCTCGACATTCCCCGGAACGACGGCGTCGTCGACACGCCCGACGGCCCCAGGTGGGTCGGGCGGGTCGAGCCGGAGACCGAATTCTGGCTGGAAGCGCTCACTGCCCCGGGCGGCGAGTCGCTGCTGCGGCTCCTGGGGCTGTTCGTACGCGCCGACCGGGAAGCGACCCAGCTCTCCCTCGAACTTGCCACCCGCTACGAAGAGCTGGACCTCCTCTACACCATCAGCGAGGTGCTGGGCCACACGGTGCAGCTCACCGAGGCGGCGGACACCATCGTCCGCGCGGTGAGCGACGTCGTCGGCGCCGGCCGTGCCTCGATTGCCGTGCTCGACGAGGAGACCCGGGTCCTCCACACCGTGGCCGCACAGGGGTTCGACGCCAACAAGGCCGCCGACATCCCGCTCGACGATCCCGGCTCCATTGCCGCGCGGGTGGTGCGCGAATCACGGTCCCTCGTGGGCGTGGCGGAGCGGGGCTCCGCGGCCCCGGATGCGCGGGGGTATCGCGGCGGCGCCTACATGAGCGTGCCGATTTCCTATCAGCCGCCCGGCGGGGTGTCCCGCTGCATCGGCGTGATCAATCTCACCGACCGGCTGCACGGCGGCCGCTTCAGTGCCACCGATTTGAAGCTGGTCCTGGCCGCCGCCAACCAGATCGGCGCCGCCATCGAGCTGGCCCGCCTGGTGGCCAAGGATCGGGAGCAGCAGCGGCTCCACGATGAGCTGGAGCTCGCCCATGATCTCCAGCTCTCGCTCCTCCCCGCGCCCTCGGTGCTCCAGGGCGACGCAGTGGTGGCGGTGCGCTGTCTTCCCGCCGAGCAGGTGGGCGGTGACTTCTACACGTTCAACCGCCTGGGCTTGGGCGTAGTGGGGGTCATGGTGGGCGACGTATCCTCCCACGGATTCGCCGCGGCGCTGGTGATGGCGGCGGTGATGTCGGCCGCCGGCATCCACGCCTCCGCCGCCAGCACACCCGACATCACGCTGGCCGAGCTCCGCGACAGCCTGGCCGCGAAGCTCGCCTCGTCGGACACCTACCTCACCGTGTTCTACGGGATACTCGACCCGGTTCACCGCAGGGTAACCTGGGCCAGCGCGGGGCATCCCTACGCTTTCCGGATTCCTGCGAGCGGCCCGCCCGAGCGGCTGGACGCCACCGCGCCGCCGCTCGGTCTGGCCGGCTCCCCCGAGATCGGGGTCCGGGGGCGGCCCCGGGGAACCGGCCCGCGCCAGCACAGCCCCAGGACCCCCCGGCGGGGGGTCGCGGGGCCCCCCCCCCGGCCCCGCCAATGGG
>JANNGX010000216.1:0-2742 GCA_031404115.1 Gemmatimonadales bacterium
CACGGAGCTGGATCATGCAGCCTGGGCGAAGGGGGTCGGATCCGGCAGCCGAGTGATCATGGCTAGGGGTGGGAGGCAATATGTCATGCGTTCGTCGTCAGCGCAGCGGCGAGATCGGGATAGGGAGTAGGAGAGGACCCCTCTCCTACTGCCCTCCCACACCACCGGACATGCGGGTCCGCATCCGGCGGTTCGGTGAGTTGAGGTTCATGAGGGCGCGAGTCGCGGCACTCCGAGGGATTCGAAGTACCGCCCCGGCAGCGCAATGTGAAGCGCCTTGTGGGCTGCCACATGCCACCAGCTTCGGCCGTACCGAGCGGCGATCCAGAGTGCCGCGCCGCCGACTCCACGACGCTGCAGCTCCCGATATATCGTTCGGCCACGCTTCCACTGCTTGAGCATGAGCATCCGCAATCGGCGGTGAAGCCATTGGTCCACGCCGGCGAACACGCCCGGCGTGTCGGCGAGACGGAAATACGCCTTCCACCCCACCAGATAGCTTCGCAGTTCCGCCACCACCTGCACGAGACTGCGTCCACCGTTCCGGCTGGTGATCTGTCGGACGCGCTCCTGCATTGTCGCGAGGGCCTTCGGGGCCACCCGTCGCTTGACCGCGCCGCCCGCGGCATACCAGAAGCTGTAGCCGAGGAAGGTGCGATCCTTCGCCGGTGCCACCGCACTCTTCGTCGGGTTGACCGTGAGCCGGAGCTTCGCGTATAGCCGAGTGAGTCCAGCCATCACCCGCCCCGCCGCTCGCTTCGACTGCACGTACACGTTGCAGTCATCGGCATACCGGACGAAACGGTGTCCGCGTCGCTCCAACGCCTGATCCACCACATCGAGCAGCACGTTCGCCAATAGCGGCGAGAGCGGCCCGCCCTGCGGCGTGCCTTCGTGCCGTTCCATCACCACGCCGGTCGCCAATACTCCGGCTTCCAGATAGCGACGGATGAGTGTCCGCATCCGTGGGTCCGCGATCCGTTTCGCCACCAAGCCCATGAGCACATCGTGATTGACACGGTCAAAGAATTTCTCCAAGTCCACGTCCACCACCCAGCGCCGGCCGCTCTGCACGTACCGTTGCGCCTGACAGACTGCGTCCTGCGCTGATCGGCCCGGCCGAAAGCCGTAGCTGGACTCCGAGAAGGTGGGATCGATCACGGGTTGCAGGACTTGTAGCACGGCCTGCTGGATGAACCGGTCGAGCACAATCGGAATGCCCAACTGCCGCACCCCGCCACCCGGCTTTGGAATCTCCACCCGTTTGACCACGCTCGGCTGGTATCGACCCGTGAGCAACTGCTCCCGAATCGCGGGCCAGTGGTCGCGCAGATATCCGGGCAACTCCTCCACCGTCAGCCCATCCACCCCCGGACTGCCCTTGTTCTGCTGCACGCGCTTCAGCGCGCGCCGCAGATTCCCTCCCTCGACGATCCGCTCCATGAGACGCGGTGCGTCAAGTCCCGAGCGCTCGTCTCCCTGTGCCGCCGACACGGCTTCACCGCTCCGCTCTGCTCTCGGGGCTTCACCCCTACCCTCCAGCGGCAGCTCGAACTGATCGTTCGACATCTGGGGCCCGGCCCTGTCGTGACGCACGGTCGATTCGCTCTCCTCTCCGTTTGGCCCTTCGTCAGGCGAAGCTGGGTCCAAGCGCATGAGTGCACTTCGCCTGCTACTACGGCCGCTGCTGACTTCTCGCTCCGTCCCGTCGGTCTCCCGACGCAACGTCGCCCTTTCAGGCGTCAGGCGAGATCTCCCCGAATAGGAACGGTGGCCTTCATCGCACAACCGCCGGATCTACGCCGCCTGACCCTTGGTCGCAGGAGCTTCGCGGTCATTCGCCCGCTCGCCCCGGTCGGCAGCGCCTCGTATCCGATTTCTGTTCGTCGGCTCGCGACTTCGCTACCCCGCTTCCTTCAACGCTCCCCTCGCGGTCGGCGCCTTGCGGCTCGCTTCGGTCCCTGCGACCAGGTCCCGGGAGGACTCACACCTCCTGACTACCGCCCATGTCGGGCGTACCAAACAGGACAAAGCCCCCGCCAGTTGGCGGAGGCTTAGTCGGGACGGCGGGATTTGAACCCGCGACCCCCTGAACCCCATTCAGGTGCGCTACCGGGCTGCGCCACGTCCCGTTCCGGTGCACTCCCCCGCCCCCGGACCGAGCGCGGAATCTAACCGCCCTCCGCACCCGCTACAACCACGCCCCACATCCCAACGCTACAAGGCAGGATCCGCCCGCCCCAGCTCCTCCGCCCCATCCTTCACATCCTTCACGACGTCAGGCCCGGAGTCAGGCCCGCCAAACAGCCACCGCACCAGCCACACCACCAGCACGATCGGCACCACGATCTTGATCGCCAGCAGCCCGAGCGTCAGCACCGCGCCCAGGATCGACAGCAGCACTCCGCCGAACACGAACACGGCGATGAACGGAAGCCCGACGATCGCCAGCAGCACCAGCACCGGCAGCGCCAGCGCGCCGAGCACCATCAGGATCGGCAGCCCCAGCCCCTTGAGCGCGATCGCGATCGGGATCAGGATCGCCAGCCATCCGAAGCTCCGCAACGCGAGCTTGAGAACCGTCCACTTGAGCAGCAACGACCACATGGGCACGCCTCCAAAGGCGAGGAGAGATGGGATCCGTACGGCGGTAGGAACCCGGGCGTTTCAGGGATTCCATCCTGTCTCCCGAGTTCCACCAGACCGCCCTCCCGCGTCCCGCGTCCCTCGTCCCTCGTCCCT
>JANNGX010000217.1:0-5156 GCA_031404115.1 Gemmatimonadales bacterium
CAGTTCCAATTTCCCGACGGGGAAGCCCCGCTCGAGATGGAAGTCCACCGAGGTGCGGCCCGGGTAGTTGTAGGTGCCGCGCGGCTGCACGAAGAGCCGCTGGCCGGTGGTGGTCGCAAAGAAGAAGCCTCGAATCCGCAGCGGGCGGAGCGGGACGCCTCCGGAATCGGGTAGCTCGAATTCCAGCAGCAGATCGGAAATCGAGAGCGTCGGCGTCACGCGGTCCCCGGAAAAGTAGGTCACGAAGGCGCCGCCGCGGAACCGGTACGGCAGATTCCCCCCCACCGCCAGCTTGAGTTCGACCACACTCTGATTGTTGAGGTTTCCGAACGAGTTGAGCTGCTCGTTCAGGTGCACGAATGGTCCCGCTCCAGTGACCGTATAGTCGTCGGTCCCGGTCAGGCTGTTCAAGTTGCCCTTGAGAGCGGTAAACGTGCCCGACAGCCGGGCCCACCAGGACGCATAGCTTGCCGTAGCCGACAACTGCAGCTGCTCGAATTTGCGGGTGGCCCCCGCCACATTGGTGAGCACGTTGTCGGGCTGGTATTTGAGGGCTCCCCACCTTGCCGAGCCCTCGGCCCCCTCGAATCCCGGCGGAATGAAGTCTCCGATGAGGCCGTGTTCCAGCATCTGGGTGCGCCAGTAGATGATGTCTTCGTTCGAGACCGAGAGCTTGGAGAGCACCAGCGGCTTCCCGCCGAAAAACAGCGGGGCGAAGAACCGATCCAGCACCTTCACGTCGGTGTAGGTCGTGTAGTTCTTGTCGAGGTTCCGGTCCACCACCGCCACCATGTTCTTGTTGCGGCGCCTGATGTAGAGCGCCTCCGTCTTTAGGTGGCTGCCCCAGGTCTTTTCCAGCCCCACGATACCCTGCTCGATATAGGGCTCCTTGAATTTGTCGACCCGGCCCACCTCGTTGAGCCGAATCGTCTGGACCTTCTTCCAGGTGGCGTTGCCGTCTCGCTGGGCGGTGGTAAAAGTGGCCCGCGGATTTGGAAGCGGGGGACCGGAGTACTCCCAGCGCTCCTCGTTGGAATAGACGCTGCCGCCTTCGGCCCGATCGAAGAACGAGGCGAACATGTTCTGATGGAAGATTCCCCAGTGCGCCTTGGCCACCAGCGTTCCCTTGCCGCTCAGGTCGACGACCACGCCGAGGCGGGGCTCGAACGCGTTGTCGCTGACTGGAGTGAAATGGCCCCGGCCATCCGGCTGGCGCAGGCGCCCGATCCAGCGCCCCCACCGGACTCCAAGGTTGATGCTGAGCCACGGGGTCACCTGGATGTAGTCCTGGATGAACGCGGCGCTGTTTCGCACCTTGGACCCGAGGTCGGCCTCGCCGCCCCAGCTGCTGGTGGTCACCCCGTTGAAGACCCAGGTTGACGGCAGCGCCGGATCGAATACCGGCGGAGTGAGGCGCTCTCCCGGGCGCCAGGTGAGCCCCCCGTTCCGGAGGAGCTGGTAGTTCCACTCGCCGAAGGCGTGCTCGCCGCCCACCTTGAAGTGGTGCTCCATCGCGGCCAGGCGGGCGTAGACGTCCCAGTTGGCGGAGAAGGCGATGCTGAACGGCTCCCGCGATTCCCGGAATGGCGCATTCTGGTACTGCCGGGGATTGACCTCCAGCAGCGTCGCGATGCCCGGAAGGGCGGGGCCGCCGTAGCCCTCGCGCTTCTCGCTCCCGTTAAATCCGGCCACCTTGACCTCGAGAAAACTCCGGGCGGTCAAGGTGCGCTGCCAGGATAGGTTGTAGAACATCGTCCGCGAGCGTCGGTCGAGCGTCGCCTCGGGGCTCTGGAAACCATTCTGGCCGAAGCGGGAGCCGTCGGCGTCGATCCGCCCTATCGCGCCATTGAGGATGTCCCTCGGCGTCGGTTGCCAGGTGAGTTTGGCCAGGACCTTTCGCTCCCGCTCGGCCGGCTCGACGGGGGAGAACTCTCCCGTCACCTGCCGCACCTTGTTGAGCACCCGATGCCCCCGGTCCACCACCTGGCCGAACACCGCGAAGAACAGCTTGTCCCGGAGCAGGGGGCCGCGGAGCTGGGCGTCCACCTCCCCCCGGTGCGAGAGCTCGGAGCCCAACTCGGTCACCCGCAGGTTGGTGGCATTGAGGTGCCAGGACTCGGCGTTGGTGCGGAAGCCGCCTTGCAACCGGTTGCTGCCGGACTTGGTGACGATATTCACGAGGCCGCCCTGGAAATTTCCGTATTCCGCCCCGGCGCCCAGACCGCGCACTTCGATTTCCTCGATCCAGCTGGTGCTCGGCTGCAGGAAGTCGCCCCCGACGCCGGGGTGATTCACCGCCACGCCGTCGACCTGGTAGTTATTGGCTTGCGCCGTGGCCGCGCCCCAGATCTGGTCGGGACGCGCGCCCGGCGTGAATGCCACGAGTGCCCTTGCATCGTTGGGCAGCGGCAGGAGCGCCAGTTCTTTGGCGGTGAGACGGCTTCCGAATTCAGTGTCGCTGGTGCCGATGAGCACCGCCGGCGCCTGCACCACCAGCGAGTCCAGCGTCAAGGCCGAGGCGGTGAGGGTGATGAGCACCTGTTCCATTCGTCCGGCCCGAATAAGCACGTCGTTCACCACCACCGGGCGGTAGCCGATCCGGCGTACCGTGAGCCGGTAGGCGCCGGGCGGGAGGAAGGCCAGGCGAAAGCCGCCATGCGTGTCGGAGACCGCCTGCCGGCGGGTAAAGCCGTCGGTGTGAGTCGCCGCGATGTCCGCGAGCGGCACCGCCACCCCGGCTTCGGCCCGAATCCGCCCCTGGAGGATGCCGCTGTTGCCCGACTGGGCTACCAGCGGGCTCGCGGCCAGGTGGAGCCCGAGGACCGCGAGCGCGAACCGCCACGATCGACTCACTTGAGGACGACCAGTATCGCTCCGCTCTCGTGACCCATGCCGTAGCGCAACGAGGCATCGGAGCCGCTGAGATGCTGGATTTCCTTGATAGCGGCCCGGGCCACGTCCTCGAGTGAGGAGGGTCCGCCCCGCTTGACCCCACCGACATAGACCTGCACGGACGGCGTCGCCAAGTTGATCGAGCTTCTCCCGCGTTGCCGGAACCAGCTCGGCCGGAGCTGCTCCACCAGCGAGAATGCCGTTTGCCACGCATCGGGCGCCGCCTGAATTTCCTGGTGGGATATCAGGTCGGGGTTTCGCTTCAGCTTGGGTGCCTTGGGCGTGGTGTCCTGGGCAGCCAGGCCAACGGGAAGTATCAGCGCGGCCAGGCAGACGAGGGGAAGAAGGCGGGGCATGAGCTGGCTCTTTCGGTTGGGCGGACCCCTGACGAAAGCACTTCGCGGCTGACTAGGGAAGGGGGGAGTTCTCCGAGGTCGACTCTTCCAGACGGCCCGCTTCCCGGGCGGCGCAGCGCAGCAGAAACTCGATCTGGGAGTTGAGCGAGCGCAGGTCCGCCGCAGCCCAGCGCTGCAGGGCATCGTGCAGCGCCGGGTCGAGGCGAAGGAGAAAGGCTTTGCGTTCGGTCATGACCGGGCCCGCATCTCAGCTGGTGTAGAGCGTGCCCGTGTTGACCACCGGCTGGGTTCCGCGCTCTCCGCAGAGGACCACGAGGAGATTGGAGACCATCGCGGCCTTCCGCTCATCGTCCAGATGAAGGATGTTCTTCTGGGCCAGGAGCTCCAGCGCGTTTTCCACCATGCCCACCGCGCCCTCGACGATCTTGTAGCGGGCCGCGATGATGGCCCCAGCCTGTTGGCGCTGCAGCATCGCGTGGGCGATTTCCTGGGCGTATGCCAGGTGAGAGATCCGGGCTTCGATGACCTGCACCCCCGCCTTGCCCAGGCGCTCCTGGACCTGGCTCATCAGGTTGGCGGCGACCTCGGTCGCGTGGCTCGAGAGCGCGGCCTCCCCGCTGTTATGAGCATCGTAGGGGTAGCTCGACGCGAGGCCCCGGACCGCCGACTCACTCTGTACCTTGACGTAGTGCTCGTAGTCGTCGACTTCGAACATCGCCTCCGCGGTGTCGACCACGCGCCAGACCACGATGGCCCCGATTTCGATGGGGTTGCCGTGCGCGTCGTTCACCTTGAGCTTGGCGGTTTCGAAGTTGCGGGTTCGCAGCGAAATCCGCGCCTTCCTGGTAAAGGGATTGACCCACCAGAACCCGCCTTCCTTGACGCTGCCGGTGTACTTCCCGAACAGGGTAAGCACCCGTGCTTCATTCGGCTGGATCACCGTGAAGCCACCCAGGGCGATCGCGGTCAGGACGAATACCAGCATGCCGAGAATGATGCCGCGGGGATCCTCGCGCTGGGCGGCGTTGATGAACTGCCAAGTGTCGAGTCCCAGGATGCCGATGATGACCAGGACAGTGGGCAGGCCCGGCAGCGGACGAATCACTTTCTCGCGGATCATGGACGAAGCTCCGTTGGTGTGATAGTGTCATGATATCATCAAGATACTATGAAGTCAATCCATTCCCTGATCGACCTTTCTGAGGGACCCAGGCGACGTTCCAACGTCCGAACGTCCCCACGGGTCCAATGTTTTGCGTTCCATGGATCGCGGTGCCGCCACCGGAGGGAGTCCTCTGCAGGCTCAATTGTCCCTGACCGCCGCCGATCTCGATCGGCAGGACGTGACGCTTGCCGCTTCGGGGGATCATGCCGCGTTTGAACGGCTGTACCGTCGGCATGTGGCGCGGGTCAACAGCCTCGCCCATTGGCTGCTCGACGCCGGGGACGCGGAGGATGCCGTGCAGGAGGTCTTCATCAGGGTCTGGCAGAAACTGCACACGTTCGCCGGTCAGTCGACGTTCGGAACCTGGCTTCACAGGGTGGCGGTGAATCTCTTCTTTCGCCGTCGTCAGTCGGCGAGCCGGACGCGGAAGCGTCAGGTGCTGGATGAGGGGCTGATGCTCTCCGCGGCCGGAGTTTCGGAGCGGCCGGACCTCAAGGTGGCCCTCGAGGGCGCCGTCGATAAGCTGCCGGCCGGCGCCCGCGAGGTGTTCGTGCTTCACGACGTGGAGGGGTACAAGCACGAAGAAATTGCGCGGATGCTGGAGGTGGATCCCGGCACCTCGCGGTCCCAGCTCCATCGGGCCCGGCTGCTGCTCCGGCAGCATCTGGCCACTTGAACCAACGGAATCCGAACATGCCCGACCTGTTCACCAACCAGCTCTCCGCCTACCTCGACGGCGAGCT
>JANNGX010000218.1:0-4413 GCA_031404115.1 Gemmatimonadales bacterium
TTGCCATCGCGGGTGCGGAGCGGGAGATCCACGGCCAGCATGTCGTCGCGGGCGGGAAAGTCCAGCAGCAGCTCGCCCGTGGCAAGCCCGAGTTCCGCGGCAAGGGCATCCTCGACCCGTTCGGAGAGCGCGGGGTCGTCGGCGATCCACGGCTCCGGCGTGGCGGTGACTTCGCTCGCCGAAAGGTCAAGCGATCGCTTGTAGAGGCGGCGGGTGGCGATCGCCTGGGCCAGCTCCCCGGCGTCGCGCTCTGCCAGGAGATGCATCAGGGCGTCGTCGGTCAGCTCCGCCACGCCCTCCGCCGAGACGAGACCCCGGGCCACCGCGCCCCGGGCCGCCCGTTTGAACATGCAGGTGGCGCTCCGCACGGCGTGGTGCCAGTAGACGTTCCGGTACATCTGATACTTCGCGAACAACAGCGACTCCAGCCCGCTCATACCCTTCTCCTGCACCCCGATTTCGCGGCGGCCCTCGGTCTCCACGACGCAGAGCGAGGCGAGGAGCCGGTCCACGTCAACCACGCCATACGGGACACCGCACATCCGGGAATCGCGGCAGAGGTAGTCGATCTTGTCGAGGTCGAGGGAGCCGGAGATGAGTCCCTGCAGGGGGGCTCGCGCTGACACCGCGGATCAGGGCGCCGATTTCCTGGGCGAGCCCCGCGCCGCCCAGCTCGCAAAGCCGCTCGGCGAGGTCGCCCTGCGAGAGGCGCGCGACGCCCTGGGCCTCGTGGCTCGGGAAGCCGGCCTCTTCGAGCGCATGCGAGAAGGGATAGTGGCCGATGTCATGGAGGAGCGCGGCCAGCGCCACGGCACTCCGATCCCGCTCGCCGATGCCGTCGAGCTCACCGCGCGCCTCGAGCGCCCCGAGGGCGCTCCGGGTCAGGTGGTAGGCACCGAGGGCGTGCTCGAAGCGGGAGTGGGTGGCGCCGGGGTAGACCAGAAAGGCGTGCCCGAGCTGGCGGATGTAACGGAGCCGCTGGACCGACGGCGTGTCGAGCACCGCGAGCGCCGAGCCGTCCAGGGTGATGTTGTCCCACAGGGGGTCGCGGATGACCTCGTGGTTACGCATCGCTGCCGGGTTACCGCCTAGCCCTTCGGTCCCGCGGCGGCGACCTCAGCGGGCACCTGCGCCGCGAACGCCGCGAAATTCTTCCGGAACATGTCGGCGAGCTTCTTCGCCTGGGCATCGTACGCGGCCTGGTCCGGCCAGGTATTCCGCGGTGTCAGTACCTCCGCAGGCATCCCGGGCACCGCTACGGGCACATCGAACCCGAAGACCGGATCCGTCCGGAATTCGATCGCGTCGAGCTGACCGGCCAGCGCGGCGGTGATCATGGCCCGAGTGTGCGGGAGCTTCATCCGGCTCCCGGTGCCGTACGGGCCGCCGGTCCAGCCGGTGTTGACCAGCCAGACCTTGGCTCCGTGCTTGGCGATCCTCTCGCCCAGCATCTTGGCGTAGACGCCCGGCGGGAGGGGCAGGAACGGGGCGCCGAAGCAGGACGAAAACGTCGCGGAGGGCTCGGTGACGCCTCGCTCGGTGCCGGCCACCTTGGCCGTATACCCGGACAGGAAGTGATACATCGCCTGTTCCGGCGTCAGCCGCGCGATCGGGGGCAGCACTCCGAAGGCGTCCGCGGTCAGGAAGACCACGTTCCTGGGGTGCCCCGACACGCCGCTGGGCTGATGGTTGGGAATGAAATGGATCGGGTAGCTCGCTCGGGTGTTCTCGGTGATCTTGTCGCTGTCGAAATCGACCTCACGGGTGAGCGGATCCACCACCACGTTTTCGAGCACGGTGCCGGAGCGGCCCGTCGCGGCGTAGATCTCCGGCTCGCTGGTGGGCGAGAGACGGATGGCCTTCGCATAGCAGCCGCCCTCGAAATTAAAGACCCCGTGATCGCTCCACCCGTGCTCGTCGTCGCCGATCAGGTGGCGCACCGGATCGGCGGAGAGCGTGGTCTTCCCGGTGCCGGACAAACCGAAGAAGATCGCCGTGTCGCCCGCGTTACCGACATTCGCGGAACAGTGCATCGGCAGCACACCCTGCTGCGGCATCAGGTAATTGAGCACGGTGAAGATGCTCTTCTTCATTTCCCCGGCGTACCGGGTGCCGCCGATAAGCACGACTTTCCGGGCGAAATTCAGCACGATAAACGTCGACGTCCGGGTGCCGTGCCGCGCCGGATCGGCCGAGAACTCGGGGGCATGGTAGACGGTCCAACCCGGCTCGAACTGGGCCAGATCGGCCAGGGTCGGCCGGATGAACATGTTCCGGACGAAAAGCGCCTGCCAGGCGTTCGGGGTGACGAAACGCACCGACAGCCGGTAGCGCCTGTCCGCCCCGCCGAAGAGATCCTGGACGAACACCTCCGGTTGATCGTTCAGGTGCTGTTGGGCGCCGGCGAGGAGCAGATCGAAGTGCGCCGTCGAGATCTTCTCGTTTTTCTCCCACCAGATCTGCGCGCTCGACCCCGGCTCCTCCACGACGAATTTGTCCCTGGGGCTCCGTCCGGTGTGAGGAGAGGTGATGGCCGTCAAGGCGCCGCGATCGCTCAGCAGCCCTTCCTCGCGCCGGATGGCCTGCTCGATCAGTTCGCTCGCGCCCAGATTGGCCCACACGCGCTTGGGGGTGAGTCCCTGCGCGGTGAGCGGTACGCCTTCGCGCCTGACGGTGGTATTCGTGGGCATAGAGTACCAGGTGCCTTGGTTCAATTTGGAACGAATTCCCGGTCCAGCAAGAGGACAAAAATCCCACCGCGCGGGGCTTGGGGCAACCCCGTCGGTGTGCTCCGGCTCCCCGGTCCTTTCAGGTCGCGCGGGCGTATCTCCGGAGCCGTCTCAGCATTTTTCGATCGTTGGTCACCAGGTCGTCGCCCTTCGGAGTCTCCAGAATTTTCGGGAGGCCCGCAAAGCGCGGGTCGCGCATGATCCGGCGGAACGGAGACGCTCCGAGGGATCCCATAGCCACCAGCTCGTGGCGGTCCCGCCGGGAGCCAAACGGGGTCTTCGAATCGTTGAGGTGTAGGCAGCGCAAATGCCGGAGCCCCACCACCAGCGTCCATCGGTTCCATACCGCGTCGTAGTCGCTCACCAGATCATACCCCGCGCTGTAGAGGTGGCAGGTATCGAGGCAGAAGCCGACCCGGTCGCGCACCTCCGGGGCGATCCGCTCGCGCAGCTCAGCCAGCTCTTGGAACGTGCTGCCCAGGGCCGTCCCGCTGCCCGCAGTGCCCTCGATCAGGAGCACTACTTCGGGTACGGCGCGGAGGCATTCGGAGTAGTTGGCCGCGTTGCGTTCCAGACCCGCTTCACGGTCGTCGATGTAGTTGCCTGGGTGCGACACAACCGAGCCGATCCCGAGCGCCAGACAGCGCCGCAGTTCGGCGGTGAAAGACGTTGTGGATCTTCGACTTAGCACAGGATCTGGAGAGGCGAGATTTATGAGGTACGAATCGTGCGAAACCACTGCTCGGATGTCGCTTTCGGCCAGGCGGTTCCTGAACTCCCGCGCGACGGACTCGGCGATCTCCGGTTCCCGCCATTGGTTCGGCGTTTTGGTAAAGACCTGGATGGCGGTGGCGCCGATCCGGATCCCGCGCTCCGGCGCGGTGTGGACGCCTCCCTGGGTCGACACATGGGCGCCGAGGAGTTCACTGTGATCTCGTTTCGTTGGAGTCATGCGCGTGCCGGTTCTCCGTAATTGCAGGCAACTCCGATGAGAGAGCGGGTGCTCCTCTTCGGAAACGTCGGCGCCCGCCCCGAAGGGATGGAGCGCGCCCTGGTCCGTGCCGGCTTTTCACTCTCCGAGGGGGCCTCCAGCGGCTTGACCGATGCGCCCGATCTCGTCCTCGTGGTCGTGCGCGATGCGGGCATCGACCTGGAGCGCGCGCTGGGCATCTGCCGGAGCCACGACTGGAACGGTGTTCCCGTCATCGCGCTGCTGGGCACCACCGGGGATGGCGGGATTACGCGGGCGCTCTCCCTGGGCGCGGCGGACGCGATGGCCGCTCCGGTGGATCTGGGGGAACTATGCGCCCGGCTGGAGGCCCGACTGCGCTCCTGCGCCGAGATGCGGCGCGCCGCCGGGGCGGGGTCATTGCAGGCCGAGCTTTTCCTCGCCATCGAAGAAGTCGCCTCGGCACAGCGTCCCGACGAGATGCTCGAGAAGCTGGTGAGCCGGATCGGGGTGGGCCTCGGCGCCAATCATTGCGCCTGCCTGATCCCTTCCGCCGACGGTCGCTACGCCCGGGTTGTGGCGGTGCACGATAACCCGACGATGCGAGACCTGACAATCGATCTGTTCCACTATCCCGAAGCGGTCGAATCGGTCGTGTCGGGACGCACGGTGCACGCCCCCGAGGTGCTGCGTGATGGCCTTTTCCTGGCGCATCTCGCTCAGTGGCCCGACTCA
>JANNGX010000219.1:0-21012 GCA_031404115.1 Gemmatimonadales bacterium
GCCGTTGCGGTTCACCCGGATGATGAACGCTATAAAAAATTCATTGGACGCAAAGCCATCGTGCCAATTCTTGGACGCGAGATCCCTGTCATTGCGGATGAATACGTGAGCATGGATTTCGGCACGGGCGCGCTCAAGATCACTCCGGGCCACGACGCGAATGACTATGCCATCGCGCAGCATCACAACCTGCCGATCATCTCCGTGTTGGATGAAGCCGCGCAGATCAACGAAAATGGCGGCCCGTACCAGGGTCAGGATAGACTCGTGGCGCGCGAGAATTTATGGAAGGATATGAAGAAGGCGGGTCTGGTGATCAAGACCGAGCCGTATCGTACGACCATCCCGCGTACCCAACGCGGAGGCGAAATTGTCGAGCCGATGATATCCACGCAATGGTGGCCGACGTCGGCCGGCTGCTCCACCCGGCCACCGGGAAGACTCACCGTGACCTTGCGGCATCGAATGCTGCAGCGCAGCACCACTTCGAATTCGACGGTCACCTCGGGTATGCCGAGACGCGCGGGTAAGCCGGTGAGCCAATCGCCGGGTGCGCCGGCGTCCAGCAAGGCGCCCAGCAGCATGTCTCCGCTGATTCCAGCGGCGGGATCCAGAATAGCGAACTCGTGACCGGCCATAGCCTTAAAATATCGCTTCGGACTACGCCCGAAGCAATTCCGACGGATCCCGATAGAGCCATCCGGCTCCAGTGTTAAAAAGGACGACTTGGTGCTCCGGAATGAGCACACCGGCTTTTCGGAGGGCCTGGGCGGCGGCAATGGCGGCGCCCCCCTCAGGGGCGAAGTCGATCCCCTCGAGCCGGCTCCCCTGAGAAGCTTCCCGGGCCAGCTCGGCGTCGCTCACGGCGACGGCTCCTCCACCGCTCTGCCGGAGCGCCTGCAGCATCAGCCGGTCTCCCAAGGCACTCGGCACCCGGAGTCCACTCGCGATGGTCCACGGCTCTGGCCAGGGGTCGCAGCGGTCCGCGCCTGCGAGAAACGCCTTCACCACCGGCGCGCAGCCTTCGGCCTGTACGGTGTACATCCTCGGCAGCGGTCCCGACACCCAGCCCGCTTCCGCGAGCTCCTGGAAGACTTTCCACATGCCGATGAGCCCGGTGCCGCCTCCGGTCGGGTAGATGATGGCGTCGGGCAGAGTCCAGCCCAGCTGCTCGGCGAGCTCGAGACCCAGGGTTTTCTTTCCTTCGATGCGATACGGCTCCCGCAGCGTGGAAAGATCGAACGCCCCGCTCTCGGCGGCCCAGGCGCGACTGGCCTTACCGCAGTCTCCGATGTGGCCGTCGAGCAGCCGGAGATCGGCGCCGTAGCTGACGATCTGGCTCAGGATGGTCGAGGGAGTAGTCTTCGGGGCGTAGACGCGCACCGGCATTCCTGCCCGTGCGCCGTAGGCTGCCGCGGCGACGCCCGCGTTTCCCGCGGTGGGAAGGGTGAATGCGCGAGCCCCGCCCGCGACCGCCCGGGTGACCGCCGCGGAGAGGCCCCGGGACTTGAAGCTGCCGGTCGGATTGGTTCCCTCGTCCTTGACGAGGAGACCCGGGACGCCAACGCGGGCGCCGACGCGCGGCGTGGCGAGCAGCGGCGTGTCGCCCTCGCCGAGGGTCACCGGCTGCTCTCCCTCCGTAAGGGGGAGGAATTCACGGAACCGCCACATGCCCCGGGCCGCGGCCACGGCCCCGCGGGTGTCCGGATCGGGGCGCCGGGTGGGGTAGCGCACCAGCAAGGGCTGCCCGCACTGGCAGACGGTCGGAAGCCCGGCGGTCGGGGCGCTCTTGCCGCAGGATGAACATTCGAGAACCCAATCGCTCACGCCTTGCTCCTTCCCTTCAGATGACCCAGCACGCGCGTCGCGAGTTCGGTCGAGAATCCGCGCAGCTCGGCCAGCTCCGCCACGGTTGCGCTCTTGACGCCCGCGAGGCTGCCGAAACGCTCCAGCAGACGGCGACGGCGTTCCGCCCCGACGCCAGGAATTTCCAGCAGCGCGGACGTGATCGTCCGCGCCGAGCGGCGCACCCGGTTGTAGGCCAGCCCGAACCGATGGGCCTCGTCGCGGGCGCGCTGCAGCAGACGGAGAGACGGGCTGCGCCGGGGAAGCCGCAACGGCTCGGACCGGTCGGGGAAAAACACTTCTTCGTCGCGCTTGGCCAGCCCGATGAAGGGAATCTGGGTGAAGCCCCCGGCCCGGGCGGCTTCGACCGCCGCGCCGAGCTGCCCCTTGCCGCCATCGATGACGATGAGATCGGGGAGCGGCCTCGCTTCATCTCTCCGGCGGGTCAGGTAGCGGGTGACCACTTCGTGAATGGCGGCGTAGTCGTCCTGCTGCCCCTCGCTCCCCTTGATCTTGAACTTCCGGTAGTCGCTTTTCCGGGGCCGCCCGCCTTCGAAGGTGACCAGGGAGCCCACGGTATCGCGCCCCTGGTTGGTGGAGATGTCAATGCACACCAGCGTCCGGGGGACAATCGCGAGGCCGAGATCGCGCCCGAGCGCATAGACCGGATCGTCGGCCCGCTCGTCCGACTCGAACGATTCGAGCCGCAGGCTTTCGAGCAAGTGGCGGGCGTTTCGCTCCGCCAGGTCAAGCCAGTTTCGCGCGGTGCCGCGCTGGGGAACGGCCCAGGTGGATTCCGGCAGCAGCGCGGCGACCTGTTCCTGCTCCGCCGGGGCGAAGGGCAGGATGATGCGCCGGGCCCGGCCTTCGAGGGGCATATAGTAGCGGACCAGGAAGGCTTCGAGAATCGCGTCGTCGCCCTCCTCCTCGACATTGTCGAGGAAGCGGTGTTCGCGATGCACCACCCGGCCGTCGCGCACCCGGAACAGTACGCCGGCGGCATCGTCGCCATCGCGCGCGTAGCCGATCACGTCGGCATCGCCGGTGCCCACCACCTCGACGGTGGCCGGCGAATCCACCTGGTCCAGCCAGCGGAGCGAATCCCGGAGATCCTTGGCGCGCTCGAAGTCCTCCCGGGCGCTCGCGTCCCGCATCATTTCCCGGAGCCGGGTCCGGACGTCGACGGTCCGCCCCTCCAGGAAGGCCACCACGTCGGCGATCATGGCGCGGTACGCCGCGTCCTCCTGCCAGCCGACACAGGGAGCCCGGCACCGCCCGATGTGATAGTCCAGGCAGGGCCGCTCCCGCCGTTCCCGGGGGATGTCGTCGCCGCAGCTTCGCACCGTGAAGATGCGGCGCACCAGCGCCAGGGTGCGGCGCATCTCACCGACATCGGTATACGGACCGAAATACCGGGCGCCCGGAATGTCCCGCCTCCGGGTCACCAAGACCCTGGGGAAGGGCTCCTTGAGCGTGACGACGATCGACGGGTAGCTCTTGTCGTCCTTGAGCGAGACGTTGAACCGCGGCTGGTACTCCTTGATCAGATTGTTTTCGAGAAGCAGCGACTGCGTCTCGTTCGCCACGACGATGGTTTCGACGTCGGCGATCAACCGGGTGAGGAGCAGGTTCTTCGGGCTTCCCGCGTGGTCGCTCAGGAAGTAGCTGCGCACGCGGCCCCGCAGGCTCCGCGCCTTGCCGACGTACAGCACCTTGCCGCCGGCGTCCTTCCAGATGTAGACGCCGGGGCCGTCGGGGAGGGACTCCAGTTTTCGCTGGAGGGTGTCGGGTAGTCCGGGAAAGGTCATGCGCTCTTGCGTAATCGATCGAGCAACCCGCGGGCCTGCGGCACCCGCAGCCAGGCGGTTCCCAGCAGATAGATAATCGCGAAGGGCATGAGGACCAGTGCGGCCCTCGGTATCGGTCCGTACTTGCCCTGCACCATGAGGAGAATCAGCCAGCCCACGCCCCCACCCACCAGGGCGGGCCCCCAGAGCCTGGCGAGGTACCCGAACGGCACCGAGGTCTTTCCGATCCGGTCGTGGAGGCTGCTCCGCAGCAGCGCGAATTCCACCCAGCCGGCCAGCCCGGCCGACGCGGTGAGGCCGACCGCCCCCCAGCGGGGCGCCAATCCGAGGAGCAACGGGAGCTGGGTGGCGGCAAGGTAGCCGAGGGCGGTGGTCAGCCCGACCCGGTAGACGGCGAAGCGGAGCGGGGTGCGGGTATCGTTCAACGCGTAGAATGCCGAGGTATATAGTCGGCCCTGCGTTCCAGCCAGGAGACCGAAGGTGGAACCCGCCAGGATTGCCCACACATACCGCGCATCGTTCCAGCCGAAACGGCCGGTCTGAAAGAACAGCGAGGCCACGACATGTCCCAGCACCGTGAAGGCCACCACGGTGGGGACGATGAAGAAGGCGACCCGCCGCGTGGCATTTTCGATGCGTTCCCGGAGCTTTCCATGCGCCGCCTCGCCTCCGATGGCGGCTTCGGCCAGCTCGGGCAACTCCGCCGCCGCGATCGACATCCCGAACAGGCTGACCGGCAGGGTATACAGTGTCTGCGCATTGGCGAGCGCGGTCACCGAGCCGTAGGGCAGCAGGCTCGCGATGATGCCGTCGATGAAGGCGCTGATCTGGGAAACACCCCGGGAAATAAACGTTGGCACGAAGTTGCTGAAGACCCCCCGAACATCCGGGTTGCGAACGCCGAACGAGAAATTCAATCCTCTGGTCAGCCGGAGCACCGCGGGCAACTGGATCAGGAACTGCAGCGCACTGCCGATCACCGCGCCCCAGGCCGTCCAGATGACGATGTCCCTGGGCAGGCTGCCTTTCTCAGGAAGCAGCGTCGCGACGATGATCGCGACATTCCAGATGACCGGAGCCGCGTAGGACAGGAAGAACCGGCGATGGCTGTTGAGGACGCTCAGGCACCAGGCGCAGAGCACCAGCAGGCCGACGCCCGGAAAGAGGATTCGCACCAGCCGGATGGTGAGCAGGCGTGATCCCCCGGTAAATCCGGGGGCCAGGACGTTCACCAGCCACGGGGCGAAGGTATGGCCGAGCGCGACCAGCACCGCGACGAACAGGGCCAGGATTCCGAATACCGCGCCCGCCAACCGTCGCGCGTCTTCCTCGCGGCCCTCGGCCCGGAGACGGGTGTAGGCCGGAATGAAGGAGGCCGACAGCACGCCTTCGCCAAAGAGATTCTGGAGAAAATTGGGAATCCGAAACGCGGCGTTGAACGCGTCGGCCGGGCCGGACAGACCGAGGTAGTGGGAGAGAACCCGCTGGCGAGCCAGTCCCGCGACCCGGCTGAGAAAGATGCCCGCCGCCACCAGCGTGGCGGCCCCGCGCGCCGGGGTTCTCAGGGCGTTGGTCGGGGGGGCAGCGGCGGCCGTCCTCCACCCTCCTCGAGCAGCCGCTGCACGAACTGATTTTCCTCTTTCAGGGTTTCCACGGCGCGAGTCAGATCCTCAACCTCGCCGGAGAGGAGCTCGAGCCGCTGGGCCACCTCGGACAGCTCCGGGGGCGGGGCGTTGCGGCCCTCGAGGCGCCGCGCCAGCGCCCGCCCCAGGGGTGAATCCGTGAGGATGGCGAAGATCGGGATGAACAACACCAGGAGCAGCACGATGCCGATGAAGCCCATGATTCGAGTCTAGGCGGTCGGCGATGCGGCTTCAAGAGCCCGGGCGTACCAGCCGTCGATGTGCCCGGCGAGGCTGTCGAGCAACTCCCACCCATAGCGCGCAAGAAATCCGACCATGGACAGCGCACGTTCCTGGGGCCGGCCCTCGGGCCGAACCGACAGCCGGGCCCTGGCTACCTGCTGGAGCTCGATTGCTTCCCGCTTCCTGGCGTGCTGGAGCAGTTTTTTCTCGAGCTCCTGGGTCCCGAACAACGCTTGCCCGCGGGCGGCAGCCGCAGGACGCTCCAGCGTCGGATCCACCTGGGCCGCAAGGCGGACCACCGGATCGTACCCAGTCTCGATTGCGGCGCGGAGCGCGCGGAACGCGGCCTCGGCACCCGGGGGCAACGCCTCGCGCGCCAACCGGGCCTCCAAGCCTCCCCTCTCCTCCAGAAGGTCCTCGAGGGCGGCGGAAAATTTGGCCAGCACTCGCGTGACCCTGGGCTCGATCAGGAGACCAGACCACCGCGGCATGGGGTGCTGCCGGTGTACCCCCAGGTGCCGATAGAGGGGTGGGGTCAGCGCCAGGTAGCGGAGCTCCCCGGGGCCCGCCACGTAGGCCACGGTCGGGAGCAGAAAACTTTCCAGCACGGGGCGTAACAGCACATTGCCGGAAAGCCGGTCGGGCTGCTCCCGCGCGATGGCCTCGAGCTCGGCCAGGGTCAGCCTGCGACGGCCTCGCCGGGTTTGGTACTGGCCTCCCTGGAGGACCAGTCGGTCCCGCCCCTCCGCGTCTTCCAGAAAAACAAGCGTCGCACCATCGCCTACCGGAACGCCGGGATCCTCGCCTCCGGCCTGAAGCGCGGCGGCGCGGGCACTGAGCTCCCGGTCGAGGCCCGCGGCGTCGCTGAGGGCACGGATCAGGAGCGGGGCGCCGGCGGCCTTCACGGCAGCATGGGTCGAGTCGAAGCAGGCGACACCCAGCGGGGCCAGAAGCTCCGCCATGGCTTGGCCGAATGCGCCGGCCACGGTGTGCCCGGGCGCGTAGTGCCGGCGGAGCCAGCTCACGGTTCGCTGGCGGCTCTCCGAGTCGGGCA
The DNA here is from genome assembly GCA_031404115.1 of Gemmatimonadales bacterium. Lineage (GTDB taxonomy): Bacteria > Gemmatimonadota > Gemmatimonadetes > Gemmatimonadales > GWC2-71-9 > JABFSM01. Next base: position 6,573 of record JANNGX010000219.1, read on the forward strand.
GCGATTGTTCGAATGCCTCGAGCGCCGCCAGCACACCCCGACCGAGCGGCTGGCGGGACATCGGCGTGAGCGGCGCGTCCGGGGGACGGGGATCCAGCGTCGCGCGCATGAGTCCACCATCGCCCGCGATCCAGGCGACCGATGCCACCTCGTCGAAATCGTGGTCGTCCCCGGGCACCCAGTACATCGGGATGACGCGCCGTCCCCAGCGGTGTTCCAGCACCCGGGCCAGCGCGCGGGCCGAAAGCGCCTTGGACACGGCGTAGGCTGGACCGGTGAAGAGGCCGGGCTGCTGTCCCGTGGTGACGACCAGCGCTCCCGGCTCCCGGAGGCGGCGCAGGATGTCGGAGGAGCCCGGTGCCTGGATCAGGGCCGGGGTCAGGGCTTCGTTCCAGCCGCCCTCCCGCCCCTCAGGGATTCCGAGCGCTCCGGCCAGCGGCGTATCGTGAATCGGCAGGGTCATGCCACCTGCCCTGCCAGGATCACGCGGGGAGAGTCGGGGGCGGGGGCGCCTCCGTCATAGTCTCCGAAACGATAGCGAATTGCGCAGCCCGCGAGAGAGATCAACCGTTCCAGCTCCGTGGCAGTGAACAGCCGAACCCGCTCGACGAATCGACGGCCGTCCGTGGTGGTGATGCTCTTGAACACGTACTCGCCGGCGGGATCGAGCCAGCGGTCGATCCGCACCGGATCGGTGCCGAGGTGTCCGTCTTCCCGCGGCACCAGGTCGGAGGGCACCCGCGCGGCATTGAGAAAATCGATGGCAAACCACCCCTCGTGCTTCACGGTCGCGACCATTTCACGCATGGCGCCCGCGTGTTCCGCGTCGGAATTGAAGTAGCCGAAGCTGGTGAACAGGTTCACCGTCAGATCCATGGTGCGCGCCCGGACGGGAATCCGGCGCAGATCCGACCGGATGACCGGGAGACGCGCCGAGCCCTGGGCTCGCTGGAGCAGATGCTGAGACAGATCCAGGCCGGTGACTTCCGCGGCCTTGGCCCGGAAGGCGGCCGCGTGCCGCCCGGTACCGCAGGCGACGTCCAGGACCCGCCATCCGGGCAGGAGCCCCGCCGTGCGGCAGAGGAGAGTCACTAACCGCTCGGCGTCCTCCTCATCGCGATGCGGGTAGAGGAGCAGGTATTCCTCGCCGAAGTACTCCTCGAACCAATCGGTCACGGGGAGCGCTCCCCTCCCTTGTGGTAGGGCTCGCCGCGCACGATGCTCCAGGCCCGGTACCATTGTTCCAGCACGATCACGCGGGCCAGCTCGTGCGGCAGGGTGAGGGGGCCCAGACTCCAGCGGAACGCGGCCCGGCGCAACAGGTCCTGGTCCACGCCGTAGGCACCGCCGATCACCAGGACCACCGGCACCGCGGCGACCCGCCACCCATCGAGCTGCCGGGCCAGCACCTCGCTGGACCAGCCGCTGCCGGCGCGGTCCAGCACGATTGCCGTGGCCCGCGCGGGGAGCGCCGCCGCGAGGCGGGCCGACTCCTCCCTGACGCGCAGGTCGGGCGTCCGGGCCCGGCCCGCCTCCTTGATTTCGCGCTCGGTGACCGGGCCGTAGCGAGACAGGCGGCGCAGGTAGTCGTCGCACGCCTCGCGATAGTACGGCCGGAGCTTTCCCACCGCGATGAGCGAGGTGTCCATCGCGACTGCTACGCGTACATTCCGCGGAGCCGGTGCACGGTGGCCACCCGGTCGATCGCGACCATGTAGGCCGCGATCCGCATGCTGACCTTGCTGCGTTGCGCCATGGCCGTACACTCCGCGAAGGAGCTCACCATGATTTTTTCGAGCCGGGTGTTGACGGTCTCCTCGTCCCAGAAGTACCCGCCGCGATCCTGGACCCACTCGAAGTAGCTCACCGTCACGCCGCCGGCGTTGGCCAGGATGTCCGGCACCACCAGGATCCCGGCGTCTTGGAGGATCTGGTCGGCGTCGGCGCTGGTCGGTCCGTTGGCGCCCTCACAGATGATCTTGGTCTTGATCCGGGCAGCATTGTCATCGGTAATCACGTTCTCGAGCGCGGCTGGAACCAGCACATCGCACTCGAGCTCGAGCAGCTCGCTGTTGCTGAGGCGCTCGGCCCTGGCGTACGACTTGAGGAATTTGTGCTCCTTGACGTGCGCGATCACATCCTTGATGTCGAGCCCGTTCTTGTTATGGATGCCGCCCTCCTTGTCGCTCACGGCCAGAATCTTCATGCCTTGCGCCGCCATCAGCTCGGCGCTGATGGAGCCGACGTTGCCGAAGCCCTGCACCACCACCCGGGTGCCGGCCACCGGCATGTTGCGGAGCTTGAGCGCCTCGACAGCGGAGATCATCACGCCGCGCCCGGTGGCCTCACGGCGGCCGAGCGATCCGCCCATCGCGACCGGCTTGCCGGTGACCACCGCGGTGACGGTGTGGCGTTTCTGCATGGAGTAGGTGTCCATGATCCACGCCATCATCCGCTCGTTGGTATTGACGTCGGGCGCCGGGACGTCGGAGTCCGGGCCCAGCAGGTCGATGATGCCGGAGGTGTAGCGCCGGGTCAGTCGCTCGAGCTCCGCCATGGACATGGTGGACGGATCGCAGACCACCCCGCCCTTGGAGCCGCCGAACGGCAGGTTCACCACGGCACACTTCCAGGTCATCCACGCCGCCAGCGCCTTGACCTCGTCGAGGGTCACCTGCATGTCGAAGCGGATGCCGCCCTTGCCGGGCCCGCGCGCGGTATTGTGGAGCACCCGGTAGCCGGTGAAGACCTCCACCTCGCCGCTGTCCAGCAGGACGGGCACCGCCACGATGAGCTGCTTTTCGGGGTGCTTCAGCACCTTCGACAGGCCCGGTTCGAGCTTGAGGTGACGGGCCGCCTCGTCGAAGCGCGCCACCATGGATTCGAGGGGGTTCTCTCCCCCGAGAAACGTGTCCTTTTCGGGGCGGATGCCGCCCTTTGCCACCGCATGTGCCATGGAACACTCTCCGCTTAGAGTCGCTCTACGGGGGTGACGATCGCGTCCAGTCCGGTCGTGATCGCCTCCTCGCCGTGCTCCCACGTGAAATCCAGCACCGCCACCAGCGGCTCCGGCACGCTCGCCGGCCACCGGTCTCGCAGCTTCACCGCGTCCTTCTGGGTCACCACCACGAAATCCGCCTTGCGTGCGGCTTTGGCGAGCCAGGCGAGGTCCTGGTCCCGGAAGTCATGGTGATCTTTCCAGGTGGCCACCTGGACCTGCGCGCCGGTGGCCTTGGTCTGCGCCACGAACGCATCGGGGTCGGCGATGGCCGAGGCCGCCACCACCCGCTTGCCGAGCAGCGCGGACGCGGGGACGACCCGGTGCGACACCAGCCCTTCGTAGCGGCGCACCCCGAGATATACCACACCGACCGGCCCCCGAATTCGTGGAGCCAGAGTGCTTGCCAGCGCGAGCGCGGCAGCCGAGTCGGCCCGCTTCCGGGTTACGATCAGGGCGTCGGCGCGGGCCAGCGCCCCGAGGCCTTCGCGCCATGGACCGGCCGGCAGCGACCAGTGGACCGCCCGGGAGGCGTCAGCGCTCACGACGGCAATGTTGTAGTCCCGCCACACGTCGCGTCGCTGGAAGGCGTCGTCCAGGACGAGGACTTCCGCCCCCTCGGCCATGGCACGCTCGGCACCGGCCAGCCGGTCGGGATCGGCGACCACGCGCGCCTCGGGAACCTGGTGGCGATGCACCAGGACTTCGTCCCGACCGTATCCGCGCAGCAGGATGCCCGGAACCAGCCCCCGGGCGGCATAGTGTCCCGCAATCCAGCTGGCGATCGGCGTCTTTCCCGAGCCGCCGACGGTGAGGTTTCCCACCGCGACGGCCGGCAGTGGCAATTCGCGCACCGTGCTCCAGCCTCGGTCGAAGGCCAGGTTGCGGGCCGACATCCCCGCGCGCCAGACCGCCGAAAATGGCAGCAGGGCCAGCCGGGCCAGGCGGGCGTCCACCCTCCGGCTGGTCCACAGCCACCGGATCAGGCGGTGTCCGTCGCCCCGTCGTCCCATTTTACCTCCCGTACGGCGCCGGCCAGCTCGGCCTCGGCGCGAATGCGCGCGGCCGCAATACCTGTTTGTCCCGGTTCGACCTCGAACGGCATCCCGTAGACGATTTGCACTCTGGCAAACGGCTTGGGTACCAGGAACCGGTCCCACGACGCCAGACGCCACGCCCGGTCGGCGCCGGCGTGCAGCGGGAGCACCATCGCGCCACCCCGCTGGGCGGCGAGGAGGACCCCGCCCTTGAGTTCGCGGCGTGGGCCACGGGGCCCGTCCGGCGTGAATGCCGCCGCCCCGCCGGCCCGCAGGGCCTTAACCACGCCGATCAGCGCCCGAACGCCGCCCCTGGTGCTCGAGCCCCGTGCCTCGCAGTATCCGATCCGGCGGGCGTACTCCGCCAGGTATTGTCCGTCCTGCGCCTCACTCACCACGATCGTGACGCCGCGGCCGCGATGCCACCAGAGCAGCGGGAGCAGCGCGTCGTGCCAGAGCAGGAAAACGTGAGGCCGATGTTCGTCGACGAGCGTACGCCACCGTTCCGCATGTACCGTCTCGACGCGCCAGGTGCGGGCCAGGGTGGAAATCAACGGCCCCAATATGCGTGCCGCCACGCGAGGCGGAATCGAGATCTTCACGCGAGCATCTCCGCGGCAATCCCGGCCACCCGGGCCGCCGCGCCGCCCCCTCCGAGCCTCTCGCGCACTCGGCGGAGGCCGACCCGCTGCGCGCGGGTCTTCGGGTGGTGCGGGTCGAGCAGTGGTGTGACCGTGTCGGCGAGGCGCTCCGGGGTGACCGAACCCTGCGTCAACTCCTCCACCACGGGTGCATCGGCGACGAGATTCACCAAGCTGATCCACGGGACCGTCATCAGACGCCGGGCAAGCCACGACGTCACTGGATGGACCCGGTACGCTACCACCATGGGCACATCCGCGAGCGCCGATTCGAGCGTCGTGGTGCCCGATTTGACCAGCGTCGCATCGGCGGACGCAAAGACGCTCTCCGGAGCCCCGCGGTGAAGCAGGAACCCTTCCGAGCCGGGGTACTCGCCACCGGTGGTGCCGGCGACCACCACCCGGTCGCAGGCGCCAGAGGCGAGCAGCCGGCGCGCCGCTTCCCGAAAGGGAACCCATAGCCGGGCGGTTTCCTGGGGGCGGCTGCCGGGAAAGAGCCCAAGCACCCGCTCCCCCGCACCGATGCCCAGGCTCTCGCGCGCTGCCGGCCGCGTGGGACGCGGCGGCTGGTCCAGCAGCGGGTGGCCGACATATTCGGCCCGAATGCCGTGCCGGGCGAAAAATGCGGGTTCGAAGGGAAGGACGGCGGCCAGCCGGTCCACCGCCGCGGCCAGCCGCCTGGCGCGTCCCGGGTGCCAGGCCCAGAGTTGCGGCGCGATGTAGTACAGCACCTTCACACCGTGCCGGTGCGCCGCCTCCGCCACCCGGACGTTGAATCCGGGATAGTCGATCAGCAGCGCCAGGTCATACGCCCCGGAGCGAAACTCGTGCTCGAGCAGGCGCAGCAGTCTGACGTGCGCGGGAATCTTACCCAGCACCTCCACGAAGCCCAGCACGGTGTATCGCTCCATCGGGTGGCGCACCGTGGCGCCTGCCGCCGCCACCCGGGGGCCTCCCAGGGCCTCGAGGGAGATTCCCGGCAGCCTGGTCTTGAGCTCCCGCACGACCGCTCCGCCATGCAGGTCGCCCGAAGGCTCACCGGCCGAGAGGAACACCCGGGGTGGGCGGGACGCCACGATGGCCAGTGGCCGCTACCGGTGAGGTCCGGGAACCGGGGCGCGCTGGACCGCCTCGGTCACCTCCAGGGCGAGCGCCAGGGCCGCGCGGCCCTCGACTCCCGTCACGACCGATTCGGCCTCGCCCCGAGCCGCCCGCACGAAGCTGGCGAGCTCCAGCGCGAGGGCGTCGGCGTCCGGGGCGGTCAGTTCCACGCGCTCGACGATTTCCTCCAGCCGTTGCCCGCCCGCTTCCCGCCAGCCCTCGCGCAGTCGCATGAATTCGCCGGTGCCGGCTGCCAGATCGAGCGAGAGGTATCCGTCAGGCTGGAAAATACGAAGCCGCCGGACCCGCTCCCGTGCGATGCGCGACGCGGTGACATTGGCCACGGTGCCGTTCGCGAATTCGACCCGGGCGTTGGCCATATCGAGGTGCGGGGAGAGGACGGCCACGCCGCTCGCTCGGACGTCCGCCGGCGCGGCTCCTCCGGTCAGGTGCAGAATGAGGTCGAGATCGTGAATCATCAGGTCGAGGACGACGGCCACGTCGGTGCCGCGCGGCTGGAACGGTGCCAGCCGGTCGCTTTCCAGGTAGCGGGGATCCCCCAGATAGGGGCGGGCCGCCCGGATCGCGCGGTTGAAGCGCTCTACATGGCCGACCACCAGCAGAACCCCCTGTCGCCGGGCCTCGTCGACCAGGGCATCCGCTTCGTCCAGGGTGCCGGCCAGCGGCTTTTCCATCAGGACCGCGCGTCCCCGCGATAGCGCCCGGAGCCCCACTTCGGCGTGGGCCGGCGTCGGCACTGCAACCGAGACGGCCTCGACGTCATTCAGCAGTGCGTCCAGACTGTCGTAGAATCGTGTCCCACAGGTCCCTGCCACCGCCCGTCCGCGAACCGGGTCGGCATCGTGGACTCCGACGAGACGGGCATCCGGCGCCGCCGCCAGGTGCCGGGCATGATGCCGTCCCAGGGCGCCGACGCCGATCACGCCGACCGGGAGTGCCATCATCGTCACACCGGAACGCCGCGCTGCGATCTCGACACGAATTCGAGAAAGCTTTCCACCTCGGGCAGCGGAGGCAGCTCGGTCCTGGCGCGATCGATGGCCTGGGTGAGGTTGAGCTCGGAATTGAAGAAGAGCCGGTAGAGGCGCTTGAGGGCGGACACGGTGTCGGGGAGGAACCCGGCGCGTTGCAGGCCGATCGAATTGAGCCCGTACAGCTCGATCGGGTTCCCGACCGCCTTGACGTACGGCGGAATGTCCTGGTTAACCCGGGACATCCCGCCCACGAAGGCGAACGCGCCGATGGTGGTGAACTGGTGGACCGCGACGAGGCCGGACAGGCTGGCTCGCTCGTGGATGGTAACGTGTCCCGCGAGCTGGGTTCCATTGGCGATGATGACCCCATCGCCGACGTGGCAATCGTGGGCCAGATGCACGTAACTCATGATGAAGCAGGCGCGCCCCACCCGGGTGACGCCGGACGCCGCGGTGCCGCGGTTGATCGTGGCGTATTCTCGGATGACGGTGCCGGCGCCGATCTCGACCCAGCTCTCCTCGCCCTGATACTTGAGATCCTGGGGATCGCCGCCCAGGATGCTCCCCTGCCCCACTCGAACATCCTCGGCCAGCCGGACGTTCCGCTCCAGGGTGGCATGTGGTGCGATGCGACACCGATCGCCGATACAGGCGCCGGGCCCCACAATCGCGAAGGGGCCGACCTCGACTTCCCGGCCCAACCGGGCGCCGGGGTCGATGAGGGCGGAGGAATGGATGCGGCTGCTCACCGGTCCATCACCCGGGCGAGCATCTCGGCCTCCGCCACCACCAGTCCCGCCACCAGGGCCACACCCTTGAGCCGGCAGGTGCGACCGCGAAACTGGATCATCTCGACTTCCAGGCGAAGCTGGTCGCCGGGTACCACCGGCCGGCGGAATTTCACGTTGTCGAGCGACATGAAATACACCACCTTGTCTTCCGGGGTCAGCAGCTCGTCCATCAGCAGCATTCCGCCGGCCTGGGCCATCGCTTCGATGATGAGGACGCCCGGCATGACCGGATGACCGGGAAAATGTCCCTGAAAGAACGGCTCGTTGATGGTGACATTCTTGATCCCGACCACCCGGCGCCGGGGCTGCAAGTCGAGGATGCGGTCCACCATGATGAAGGGATAGCGGTGGGGAATGATCTCGAGGATCCGGCTGATGTCGAGCATCCTTCCCCCGGTCTGCTCGGCCCGCCGGGTGATTGCCCGGGCCACCTCCACGTTGCCCTGATGACTGGGCCGGTTGGCGATCAGGTGTGCCTTGACCCGGCCGCCAACGAGCCCGAGATCGCCCAGAATATCGCCCGCCTTGTGGCGCACGAATTCATCGGTCCACCGGAGCGGGCTGCCGACGACCTCGTTTTCCGACAGCACCACGGCCGACGCGGTCGACGCACCTTTGAGCAGGCCGCGGCTGCGAAGCGCCTCCACCTCGTGGGTGAAACCAAAGGTGCGCGCCCCCGCGAGGTCTCGGCGGAAGGTTTCGAGATCGATGTCCCAGGAGCCGGTCTGCCGGCCGATGAGCGGGTGGCTCCACTCGATGGTGGTGGTGAGCCGGAGCGAGGCGGCGGGTGACACCACATAGCTGGCGTCGCCTTCGGTCAGCGTGAACGGTTCGGTGACCCGGAACTGGGTGGGCTCTCCCTCGAGGGAGGCGATCCCGGCGCCCTCGAGGAGCGCCAGATACGGAGCGAACGATCCGTCGAGAATGGGGGGCTCCGGCCCGTCGAGCTCAATGACCAGGTCGTCCAGCTCCAGGGCCACGACCGCGGCCAGCAGGTGCTCGACGGTGTGGATCGTGGTTTCGCCGTGTCCGATAGCGGTGCGCCGCTCGGTGGCCTCGACCTCGCTGACGCGAGCGGGAATTTCGGGACGCGACGCGAGGTCCATGCGCCGGAATACGACGCCCTGGCCCGACTCGCCGGGCCGGCAGGTAACCCGGGTGCACACGCCGGTATGCAGACCGACGCCCGAGATCTCCGCTGTGGTCGCGATCGTCCGCCTAGGCATCGCTGCTCCGCGATTTGACGAGGTCTTCGAGCTGGTCCGTGATGCCGGCCAGCCGGTACATGGCCGCCTGGGCTCGGAGCCATTCCCGATGGGGCCGGGCCGGAAAGCCGGTCACATCAGTGCCATCGGGCACCGAGGAAATGACGCCGGACTTGGCGCCGACCCGAACGCCGTGCCCCACCCGGAGGTGCCCCGCGACCCCCGCCTGACCGGCCAGGATCACGCCGTTCCCGAGCTCGGCGCTGCCAGCGATCACCGAGCCGCCCATGATCAGGCACCGGGCCCCGAGCCGCGCGTTGTGCCCGACGTGCACGTGATTGTCGAGCTTGGTGCCCGGACCGATGACAGTGTCGTCGACGCTGCCGCGGTCCACGCAGCTGTTCGCGCCGATCTCCACCTCGTCTCCCAGGATGCAGCCGCCGACATGGGGGATCCGGCCGTGCCCCTCCCGACCTGAAATGTAGCCAAAACCGGCCCCGCCAAGGACCGCGCCCGCCTTCACCACGCAGCGCCGCCCCACGACGGTCCCGGCGTAGCAGACCACGTGGTGGTCCAGCTCGGTGTCGTCGCCTATGACGACGCGATCTTCCAGGACGACCCCGGCGCCGAGGCGAACCCGGCTTCCCAGGACCACATCCCTGCCGACCACCGCGTGGGCTCCGATCGACACGTCGAGGCCGAGAATGGTGCCGGCGCCGATACGGGCGGTGGCATCGATGCCGGGCGCGGGCCGGGCTTTCGGGAACATGGCGACCAGCACACAGGTCAGCGCGGCGTGGGGATCCGGCACGACGATCCTGACGGCCGGGCCCTCCGGCTCGGCCTCGTGCTCGGCCCGGAGGAGCACGGCACCCGCGGTGGACGCCCGGAATGCCTGGAGGTAGCGGGCCGAGGTAAGGAAGGAAAGCATACCGCCGTCGGCCCCATCGAGGGGACCAACGGCGGTCAGGAGACGGGTTCCGTCGCCAACCAGGCGGCCCGACACCAGCTCGGCGACCGCCTGTGCAGTGAGCGGGACGGTCGCCTGGGGCACGGTCAGTTGCTCTGCAGCAGCCTGCGCGCCACGCGTTCGGTGATGTCCAGGGACTTGTCGTAGGCGACGATGAATCCGCCGATCTGCGGGTTACCGAGATCGATCACCAGCCAGAAGTTGCCCTCGGCGCGAACGCCTTCGATGATGGACGAGAGCCTGGTCTGCATTGGCTGCAGCAGCTCCCGCTCCCGGCCCCCGACCCGCTCCTGCAGGGCCTGGAGCCTGGCCTGGAGCGAATCGTTCTGCACGCTCAGGGCCTTTTCCCGGGCGGTCCGCGCCGAGGGTGAGAGCATGGCCTGCGACTGCTGGTAGGCCGCCACGGTCGAATCCCAGGCCGCCTGGAGCTTCTGGCCATCGCTCTGGGCGGCCGCCAGGTCCTTGGTGTACAGGCTCTCGGCCTTGGCATAACCCGGCATGCCCTGGAGCAGGGCGCGGGCATTGATGAACGCGATGCGCCCGCTGGACGCGGGGGTGGCCGGGGCGCCCGCTGGCCCCTGGGCCGAGGCGGTGCTCACGCCGGCCAGCATGCAAAGCGCGAGGCCTGAGACGAGCCTCCGAACGACGACGGTCATTCCCGATTCCTCCATCAGAGTATGCTGCACACGCTGAGCGCTGGGCTCAGAAGAAATTGCCGAGACGGAAATGGAGCTGCCAGCTGGGCTTCCGCCGGCCGGCCAGGTCGGTCTTGTCGAGGCCGTACCCCAGATCGAGCCCGATGGGGCCGAGCGGGGAGATGACCGCGAGCCCCGCGCCGACGCTCCGGAACAGCCGGGTCGGGTTGTACTCCCGCATCCGGCGATAGACGTTGCCGGCGTCGGTGAAGATGTTGAAGTAGAGCGCCTGGCTGATGCGGGCGCCCGCTTCGACCGTGAACGCGGCGTATGCCTTGCCGAAGGACGCCGCCTGCGCCCGGGATCCGCCGGCATTGACGTCGAAGCCGTCCGGCGTGATGGCGAATTCCTCGTAGCCCCGGAGCGGGATCCCGTACTGGACGCCGCCCATGGAGTAGAGCTCGGTGTAGAACGGACCGACCGTTCCCACGATGAATCCCGACTTGACGGTGAGCCCGAGGGTGAACCGGACCCCGCCGCCGAACTGGTCGCTGCCGCCCAAACCGCCGAGCGGGGTGTACCAGCGCCCCTCCAAGTCGATCTTCTGATAGTTGCCGGTGCCGCCGAGGACTCCGCCGTTCTGCTCGGCGCTGAGGGTCGTCGAGGACCCCGCAATCGCGAAGGGCAGGCCGATCCGGGTGTCCCGGGCCACGCTCATGCCGGCTGAGGAGCGGGTGCAGTTGTCGCAGGCAAACTGCCGGGTCAGATCGGGGGCAGCATCGCTGTACCGGATCTGCTGCACCCCGCTCGAGAGATACACTCGGGTATAGCGCGAGCCGAAGAGCGGGAATCCGAGCTGAGCCTGGACGCCGCGCTGGCGCTGGCGGCCGAGGTCGCCGATGGTGTAGCGGCGGCGGGAATTGAACAGCGTGAGCGTGCCCGAGGTCCGGCTTTCCAGGATCGACGGATCGGTGTAGCTCAGATTGAAATCGTTGATGTTCTGGCCGAACTGCCATTGCAGCTTGCCCCGCTTGGCCTTGCCGAAGAGGTTCGGCTCCTCCAGCCCGATGAACCCGCCGATCCCGACTCCCTGCCCGACCGAGGCACCAAAATTGACGTTGCCGGTGCGCTTTTCCACGACCCGGAACACCACGTCCACATCCACGCCGTTGTCGGAAGGCTGCACGTCGGGCGCCGCCATGGGCTGCTGGAAAAAATTCAGGTTCGACACGTTTTCATAGGACCGAACCAGCAGGTCGCGGTTGAACGTCTGGCCGGGGAGCAGGACGATGGCTTCGCGGATGACCCGCTCGTGGGTGACGTCGTTGCCCACGATGATGATGCGGTTGATCGTGGCCGGCTGGCCTTCCCGGATCATCCATTTGAGGTCCACGTAGGACACGCTGTCCAGACCGGTCCGGCGGCTTTCTTCGGGGACGACCTGCGAGTAGATGTACCCGCTGTTGGCGTAGAGATTGGTGACCCGCTCGGTGGCCGATGCCCAGGCGGAACGGCTGAAGGGGAGGCCGATGGTCTTGCCGTCTCCCGCCACGACTTCCTTCCCGAAGGGGAAGTAGGCGCTGAGCTCTTCGGCGGAGTAGCGCCGGTTGCCGGAGACCTCGAAGCGGCCGACCTTGTAGGCTTGGCCCTCGTCGACCTGGATCCGGATGATTGCCTTGCCCGGAATGCTGTCGGCGATCAGCGTGTCGGAGAGGACCCGCAAATCGACGTGGCCGTGATCGGCGTACCAGGAGGGGATCGAGGTGCGGAGGTCGTCCTCGACCCTTTCCTCGCTGTACTCACCCTTCCGGAACCACCAGAATCCCTCCGGCCGGGTGACCATGCCCTTGACGATGTCGTCGTCGGGGAAGGCCTTGTTGCCCTCGATCTGTACCTGGCTCACCACGACGCGGGGGCCCTCCTGCACCTCGAACACCAGGCGGACCTGGTTGTTGTCCTGCGGCAGCTCGAGGACTTTCACCTGGACGGCGTAGTATCCGCGCTTGCGGTAGACCGAGTCGATGGCGTGACGGGACCGCTCCACCGCGGCGCGGTCCAGCGGGCGTCCCTCGGGGACCGAAATTTTCCGCCGTACCGACCCTTCATCGACCCGCTCGACGCCCTTAAGCGCCCACTTCTGCAGCAGCGGCCGTTCCTTCACCACGATCACCAGCACCTGTTTCCCGCTCAGCTGGCGCTGCTCCACCCGCACATCGTCGAACTGCCCCGTCGCGAACAGGCCCTCGATGGCCCGCTGGATGGCGCGGTAGGTGGCCGGCTGGTATCGCTGGAGGGCGGAAAACGAGATGACCTGCCGGGCGCTGTTCCGTACCGCGCCCTCGACCGCGATGCTGTCGATCGGCAGCGGTGGCGCGGGCTCCTGGGCGGCGGCGCGCCCGGCTCCGACGAGGAGCGTGGCAACGGCGCTGAGGGGGCGAAGGAATCGACGCATGAGTAGCGGACTCAGAGGTCAGAAGTCAGGGTCAGGGAAAGCCGCGAACCTGATTCCTGACTCCTGATGCCTGCGGTCAGGCCCGAGTGCTCGAGAGGGCGCGGAAGGTCAGCTTGTCCCCGCCGGGGGCAACATCCACTTCGATCTCGTCGCCCCGGGTGAACTCGCCGGTGAGAATCTTTTCGCTCATCGGGTCCTCGATGTAGCGCTGGATGGCCCGCTTCAGCGGCCGGGCACCGTAGGTCTGGTCGTACCCGTGCTTCACCAGGAAATCGGTGGCCGCCTGGGTCAGCCTGACCTCATCGCCGATGCGCCGCTGCACGTCCTTGAGGAGCACCCCCACGATCAGGGCAATATGCTGCCGGTCCAGGGGATGGAAGACGATTACATCGTCCAGCCGGTTGAGGAACTCCGGATTGAAGACCTTGGCGATTTCTTCCTTGACGGTTTCCGCGATCTTGGCGAACGACTGGGCCCGGTCACCGGAATGGAAGCCGAGCGACTTGGACTGGGTGATGTCCCGCGCGCCGACGTTCGACGTCATGATCACCACGGTGTTCTTGAAGTCGATCACCCGGCCGTAGTTGTCGGTCAGGTGGCCTTCGTCGAGCACCTGGAGCAAAATGTTGAAGACGTCGGGATGGGCCTTCTCGATTTCGTCGAGCAGCACCACCGAGTAGGGTTTCCGCCGCACGGCCTTGGTAAGGGTCCCGCTGTCCTCGTAGCCCACATATCCCCGGAGGCGCGCCGATCAGGCGCGACACCGAGAATTTTTCCATGTACTCCGACATGTCCACCCGGATGAGGGCGGACTGGTCCGCAAAGAGGAACTTGGCCAGCGCGCGCGCCAGCTCGGTCTTTCCGACGCCGGTGGGGCCGGAGAAGATGAACGAGCCGATGGGCCGGTTGGGATCCTTGAGGCCGGCGCGGCTCCGGCGAATGGCCCGCGCGACCGCGGTGATGGCCTCGTCCTGGCCGATGACCGACTCGTGAATTTCGTCTTCCATGCGCAGCAGCCGCGCCGTTTCCGCTTCCTGCAGGCGGGTGAGCGGAATGCCGGTCCAGCGGGAGACGATGAAGGCGATCTCTTCTTCGCCGATGACCGGGCGCTTGGTTTGCCGCTCCCGCTCCCACTCCTCCTGGCGGAGCCGGATGCGGTTCTGCAAATCGCGCTCGCTGTCCCGCAGCGCCGCCGCCCGCTCGAAGTTCTGGTCGCGGACCGCCGCCTCCTTGTCCTGGTTGACCTTGTCGAGATCCGCCTTGAGCTGGCCGATCTCGGCCGGCGGGGCCTGGGAGGCCAGCCGGGCGCGGGCACCCGCCTCGTCGATCACGTCGATGGCCTTGTCCGGGAGGAACCGGTCGGTGATGTAGCGGTCGGAGAGCTCGGCCGCGGAGCGGAGCGACGGATCGGGAATGCTCACCCGGTGGTGGTCTTCGTACTTCTTCCGGAGGCCCTTCAGGATCTCGACCGTTTCCTCCACCGTGGGCGGATCGACGATGACCGCCTGGAAGCGGCGCTCGAGCGCGCCGTCCTTTTCGATGTACTTCCGGTACTCGTTGAGGGTCGACGCGCCCACGCACTGCAGCTCGCCGCGCGCCAGCGCCGGCTTGAGCA
>JANNGX010000220.1:0-7645 GCA_031404115.1 Gemmatimonadales bacterium
GCCGCTCACCGAGGCGTTGTTCGCCCACGTCACCGAAGGCCGCCGGAGTTCCGACACCCTGGAAATCACGGTGCGGCGTCCGGCGTTTCTGGCGGCCTTTACCGTCACGATTCGTTATCCGGCATACCTCAAACTCGAGGACGAACCCGCGCCCGTGAGCGGCGACACCCTGCTGTTGCCCGCCGGCAGCCGGCTTGAGGCGCGGGGCGAGGCCACCGTCCCGCTTGCCACCGCCGGATGGGAGCAGGGTGGCCTCCGGGCGGCGCTCCCGATCGAAGGGTCCCGCTTCGGGGGTGTTCTCACACCGGCCGTGACGGGCGTCTATCGCCTGGTGCTGCGCACCGCCGATGGAGAGCCGCTCGCCGGCGACGATATCATCGTGCCGGTCAGGATCCTGCCCGACCGGGCGCCCGAAGTCGACATCCCGGTGCCGGCGGGAGACACCGTCGCTCCGGCGGTGGGCTCCCTGCCGCTGGTCATCGACGCGCATGACGATCACGGCCTGCTGGAGGCGGCACTGGAGCGGCGGGTGTCGCACAACGGTACGGTGCGCACGCTGGCCGACGAGCGGCTTCCGCTTCCCGGCCAGGCGCCGGACCGCGCCATCCTGCCCGGCTCCATCGATCCTGCCGCGCTTGGTCTCGTCCCCGGTGACACCCTGCGCATCGTGGCGCGGGTCAGGGACAATTCACCCGCGGGGCAGACCGCTCGTTCGCGGGAAATCGCGATCACCGTGCCGACCCGGCCCGAGCTCCGCGCCGCGGAGCAGGACCGGGCCCGGGACATCCAGCAAAAGCTGGAGTTGCTGGTGGCCGAGAGTCGGAACGCCCAGCGGCAGACCGAAGACCTGGGGCGGGCCCAGCAGCGCGGGGCCGAGAGCGCGCTCGACTTCGACGCCGCCAAAAAGGCCGAGGGAGTGGCAGACCGGCAGGAGCAGCTCATCCAGCAGGCGGAGGAAGTGCAGAAGGCGCTGGATCAGCTCCGCCAGGCGGCGGAGCGCGCGGGGCTTTCCGATTCGGCGTTTCAGCGGCGGCTCAAGGAAGTCCAGGAGCAGCTCGACCAGGCGCTCTCGCCGGAACTCAGGCGGCAGCTCGCCGAGCTGCAGGAGGCTCTCAAGGCGCTCGACCGGGAGCGCACCAAGGACGCGGTCCGCAAGCTGGGGGAGGGCCAGCAGAAGCTCCGCGAGGCACTGGAGCGGAGCCGGGAAATGTTCAAGCGGGCCGCGCTGGAGGGGAAGCTCGCCTCCCTCGAACAGGAGACCAAGGAGCTAGCCGAAGAACAGGAGACCTGGAACAAGCAGGTGGCCGGGGCCGACAGTGCGCGCGCGGCGGCCGAGGAGCGCTCCCTGGCCAAGCGTGCCGACTCGGTTGCTGCGGGGCTCGACCAGGCCGCGAAGCAGATGGAGGCCGAGCAGCGCCAACAGGCGATGAAGGAGGCGGCGCAGCAGGCCCGCGACGCCGCGGCGGACATGCGCCAAGCCGCCAGAGCCGCCGAGCAGAAGCACACCGCTCAGGCGCAGAAGTCGGGGAAGCAGGCCGCGGGCAAAATGAACGACGCGAAGGAACAGGTGAAGGAGCAGCGCGAGAGCCAGCAACAGGAGTGGCGCCAGGAGGTCGTGGCGCAGCTCGACCGCGCCCTGCTCGAAACCACCCGGCTTGCCGAGCGCCAGCTGGCGGTCGCCGGGCAGTTCCGCCTGAGCGGGGCGCAGGCGGCGGCCCGCAATGCCGAAGGCGCAATTGAAGAAGGCGTCTCGAAGCTGCTCGAGCAGGTCGGCTCCGCCACCGGGAAGAATGCGCTCGTCTCACCCCAGATTCTCGCGGCGCTGGCGGAAGCCCGGCAGCAGATGGGCCGGGCGCGGGAGGCGGCTGCCAGCGCGTCCGGTAACCCCCGCGAATCGGTGGACCGCGCCGGCGACGCGGTGGATGCCCTCAACGTCGCGGCCTACGGGCTGCTGCGGGCCCGGGACGACGTCTCCGGCTCGGGCAGCGGGTCCGGTTTCGCCGAAGCGATGGAGCGGATGACCAAGCTCGCCAATCAGCAGGGCCAGCTCAGTCAGGAGGCCAGCGGGCTGCTGCCGATGGCGGGTTCGGCGTCCATCCAGCAGCAGCTGCAATCGCTCGCGGCGCGGCAGCGCGCGCTGGCCCAGGAGCTGGAGCGGCTTCGGGCCCAGGGCCAGGCCGAGGCCAAGCCGATGGGCGACGAGGCGCGCGACCTGGCCCGGGCACTCGAGCGAGGACGGCTCGACCGCGAGATGGTGGCACGCCAGGAGCGGCTCTTCCGCCGGATGCTCGACGCGGGCCGCACCCTCTCGGGACGCGAAGAGGACGAGCGCAAAGAGCGGCAAAGCGATGCCGCCAAGCCCGGCGAGATCCGGCTGCCGCCCTCCCTTCGCGCCCAACTCCTCGGCAGGGATGGGGAGATCCGGCTTCCCACCTGGGACCAGCTGCAGCGGCTCTCGCCGGACGAGCGGAGACTGGTCACCGACTATTTCCGGCGGCTCACCGGAGGCGCGCCGTGAGGCGCCGCGCGCTGGTGGCGGCGTTGACGCTCGCGGCAGGCAGGGGGGCCTCGGCGCAGGACGTATCGGCCCGTGCCCTCGACCTGGAGCGACGGGGCGACTACGCCGGCGCGGCGGTGGCCTGGCGCACCCAGCTCGCCGCCAAGCCGGCCGACCTGTCGGCACTGCTCGGCCTGGAACGCGCCCTCACGCCGCTGGGCCGCCTGCCCGAGATGGTGGCACCGATCCAGGTGGCGATTCAGCGCGACCTCTCCGCTGGCGTGTTAGGGGTCGCCATCCGGGTGTACACCGCCGCGCGCCAGCCCGACAGCGCGCGCGCGGCGGTGGAACGCTGGTCCCGGCTCGAGCCCGCCAGCGAAATGCCCTTCCAGGAGTGGGGCATGGCGGCGTACGCGGCCCGCGACCGTACCAGTGCCAAGGCGGCCTACCTGCTCGGCCGGCAGCGACTCGGCCGGCCCGACGCGATGTCCGCGGAACTGGGGCAGCTGGCCACCGCGCAGGGAGACTACGCAGGTGCCGCGCGCGAATGGTCGCTCGCAATCCGCCGGATTCCCGGGTATCGAGGCACGGCGCTCTCAATCCTGAGCCAGGTGCCGGTCGCGGGGCGTGCCACACTATTGCGGGAACTGGGAAGAGACGGCGACCTGGTCGGTGAACGGCTCGCCGTGGCCCTTCAGATCCGGTGGGGAGAGCCGCTCGCCGGGGCGCGACGGCTCACCGCCGCGATCGTCCGGAACGGCGGCGACGGAGTGGAGGCGCTGCAGGAAACCCTGGAGGATCTGCGCGGCTCCTCGACCGCCGAGCACTACATCGGCCGCGCCATAGTCCTGGAGCAGCTGGCGGAACGAGGCCAGGCGGCCCAGCGAGCCCGGGTCCGGCTCGAGGCGGCGCAGGCCTACGCCGACGGCGGCGAACAAACCGAGGCGCGCCGCATGCTCGCCATTCTGGCCGGTGATCCCGGGGCCACGCCGTCGATGGCCGCGTCGGCGACTTCGACTCTGGTGGGTGTGCTGGTGGACGAGGGAGGCATCCAGGAGGCCGATCGCCGGTTCCGCGAGTTGGCGCCGCTCCTCGGCGCGGACGATCGGCAGCGGCTGGCGCTGCGCCTGGCGCAGGGCTGGATCCGCAACGGCCGCCTGGCCCAGGCCGACAGCCTGCTGGTGGCCGACAGCTCGGTGGATGCCCAGGCGGTTCGCGGGAGGATCGCCCTCTATCGGGGCGACCTGGCCGCTGCACGCGCCATGCTCGCCGATGCCGGTCCGTTCACCGGAGACCGGGCCGCGGCTACCGGGCGGATTGCGGTGCTGGGACTGCTCCAGGTCATTGAGGACGACTCGCTACCCGCGCTGGGTGACGCCTTCTACCGTTTGGAGCGCCGCGACAGTGTGGGCGCCGCGGTGGCGCTGGAGAACCTGGCGCACACTCTTCCCGCCGATCACGGTGGGGGCGAGCTGCTGTTCCTGGCCGGCCAGGTGCGCGCCGGAACGGGCCAGTCTGCGGAGGCGGAGCGCTTGTATCGCAGCGTAGTGGCCCAGGCATTCCCCGCCAGCGCGGCCGCGGCCGAATTCGCGCTCGCCGGCCTGCTCCTCACGTCGTCTCGCAAGGATCAGGCGGTGGCGGCGCTCGAGCACCTGCTGGTGACGTGGCCCACCAGCGCGGTGGTTCCCCAGGCGCGGCGGCTGCTCGACGTGGCTCGGGGGGCAGTGCCGTCGACATGAAAAGGCGGAGCTTCGTCGGCGCGGTGCTTGGCGGGCTGGCGGGCGGGCGGACCGCCGGACCATTCGGCGCGATGCTTTCCCGCCGCGCGACCTGGCTGCTCGTCCCCATGGATGAAACGCAACGCGATCACCTCAAGGCGTACGGTGTCACCTTCCGCGTGCTCGAGCGCGGCGCCAAGGCCGAGTGGTTTCTCAACTACCGGGACGGGTCGTTTCTGCTCCCGGCGGATACGGCGACGCAGCGCGACGCGGCGGTCGCGGGTGTGTCGGTCACGCCGCTGGATGACGGGCAGGTGGCGGAGATTCGCGCCGGGCTTTCCCAGGGCAACATGGACGCCGTGCCGCTGGAGAAGGCGCCCAAGGTGGCGGTGTATGCGCCGCCCAACGCCGCGCCCTGGGACGATGCGGTGACCATGGCGCTGCAATACGCCGGCATTTCGTTCGACAAGGTGTGGGATCCGGAGGTGGTCGGGGAACGGCTCCGCACCTATGACTGGCTGCACCTGCACCACGAGGATTTCACCGGGCAGTACTCCAAGTTCTACCTGACATACGCCGGCGCGCCTTGGCTGCAGGAAATGGTGGACCGAAACCAGGGCACCGCGCGGCAGCTGGGCTTCGGGAACGTGCCGGCCCAAAAGAAGGCGGTGGCGCGGACTATCGCGGCGTTCGTGGAGCGAGGGGGATTCCTGTTCGCAATGTGCACCGCCACCGAAACGCTCGATCTGGCCCTGGCCAGCGACGGCGTCGACATCGCGGCGAGCTTCGCCGACGGTACGCCCATGGACCTGGCGGCGGCGGACAAGATGCACTGGGACCGCGCACTGGCCTTCCAGAACGCGCGGCTCGAGCTCTCGCCCTCGATGGCGGTCTATTCCGAGATCGACGGACACCAGGTCAATTCGCCGGACCGGCGGCAACCGCTCGGCGCGTTCAATCTGTTCAACTTCAGCGCCAAGATCGACCCGGTGCCCACCATGCTGGTGCAGAATCACCGCCAGGTCATTCCCGACTTCTACGGCCTCACCACGTCGTTCAACAAGCAGTGCCTCAAGCCGGGGGTCACCGTCCTGGCCGACGAACCCGGGGCCGCGTGGGCCAAGTACATCCACGGCGAGCGGGGCCAGGGCACCTGGACCTTTCTGGGCGGTCACGATCCGGAGGATCCCCAGCACCAGGTCGGCGACGCGCCCACCGATCTCTCCACCCATCCCCATTCCCCGGGATACCGGCTGATTCTCAACAACGTGCTCTTTCCCGCCGCCAAGAAGAAGGAACTCAAGACGTGAGCGAGCGGATCGCCCCGGCGGCGAGACACCGGATGGCCGCCGAGATCGGCGCCGCGCAGGGGCGGGAAGTCTGCTTCGTCGGCACGGTCGACCCGGGTGGTATCGTGGTCGCAGTGCGGCCGGTGGCGCGTGGCACCGGGGAAGAAGTGCTTGCGCTCCCCGGGGTCGCGGACCGCGGCGAGATGATCCTGCACAATCATCCGAGCGGATTCCTGGAGCCCTCACCGGCGGACCTTTCGATCGCCGCACGGCTCCACGACGGTGGCATCGGCTTCGGAATCGTGAACAACGATGCCACCGCGCTCTACGTGGTTGTGGAAGTGCCACGGCTGAAGCCGGAGACCCGGATCGATCCGCTGGCGATGGTGCGCACACTGGGGGCGCAGGGTCCGATCGCGGCGCGGCTGGGTGCGTTCGAGGATCGCCAGGGGCAGCGGGACATGGCGGCGCACGTAGCGGATGCGTACAACGACGGCGGGGTGGTGCTGCTCGAGGCCGGCACCGGGATCGGCAAGTCGTTCGCTTACCTGGTACCGGCGCTGGCGTGGGCCCGCGCCAACGGCGAGCGCACCGTGATTTCCACCAACACGATCAACCTGCAGGAGCAGCTGGTGGGGAAGGACCTCCCGCTGCTCCGCGACGCCCTGTCGGACGAGACCCACACCCCGACCTTCGCACTGCTCAAGGGGTGGAGGAATTACCTCTGCCTCGCCCGGCTCGGCGCCGCCATGGGCGGCCAGCAGTCGCTCCTGGAGCCTGAGAAGCTGGGTGAGCTTCTGGGCCTCTCGGAGTGGGCCAGCCGCACGGCCGACGGTACGCTGGGCGATCTGGTGGTGCAGCCGAGCAGCGAGGTGTGGGACGAGGTCGCGGCGGAGCCCGATCTCTGCCCACGGCTCCGCTGCCCGCACTTCGACCGGTGTTTTCTGTTCAAGGCCAAGCGGCATGCCGCCGAGGCCGACGTAGTGGTGGTGAATCACCATCTGCTGGCCGCCGATCTCGCGGTGCGGGGCGCGCAGGAAAACTGGGACGAGGCCGCGGTGCTGCCTCCCTATCAGCGCCTGGTGCTGGACGAAGGGCACCATCTCGAGGACGTCGCCGCGAGCCATCTCGGCGCCCAGGTCTCGAGCCGGAGCGTGCGCCGACTGCTGGGCCGGTTCGAACGGAACGGCAAGGGACTGCTGCCGACGCTGGGCCACGAGCTCCGCAGCCAGACGGACCTGCTGAGCCGCGCCAGCCACGACCTGCTCACCCAGCGGCTGCTGCCGGCGCTGGGAGATGCCCGGCGCGGTACCGAGGCCATGTTTCATCGCATGCACGCGCTGCTCGAGAAGCGCGGTTCTCCTTTCCGCCTCGACGCCGACTTCACCAACGCGCCGATCTGGAGTGAGGGTCTCTCCAGCGAACTCGAAGGCGTGCTGGCGGCATTCCGCAGAATGCGGGACGATGTGGAGACCATCGCGGACCGGCTCTCCCAGACCGAGTTGACCGAGCGCCGGACCCAGATTCTGGGCGAGCTGCGCGGAGTGGTGCGCCGGCTCGAGGCGGTAAGCGACAGCCTCAACCAGACGCTGCGGCCGGTGGCGGGGGGCCCGCCCACGGTGCGCTGGATCGAGCGTACCGGACCCAAGGGCCTCTCCCTCAGCCTGGCCGCCGTGCCGCTCGACCTGGCGCCGGTGCTCCGGGAATTGCTGTTCGACCGGGTGAAGACGGTGGTCCTGACCAGCGCGACGCTGGCGGCGGGCGGCGAGTTCGATTTTCTCGAGTCCCGGGTCGGGCTCTCGGCGGAGCCGTCGCCTGTCACGGTGCGCGAGATCCTGCACTCGCCGTTCAACTATCCTGAGCAGTGCCTCTTCGGGATCCCCAACGATATTCCCGACCCGCGCGAAGACGAAGCCGCGCACGACGCCTGCGTGGTTCGGGCGATCACCGAACTGGCCTGGGCCTCCGACGGCGGAATGTTCGCGCTGTTCACCAGCCATGCCGCGCTCCGGCGCGCCGCCGCGGAGCTCAAGGCCTCGCTGCCAGCGCGCTGGCCGATTCTCGTCCAGGGTGAGGGCACCCGGGATCTGCTCCTGCGACGCTTCCGCGAAGCGGGCAACGCCATCCTGCTCGGTACCGAT
>JANNGX010000221.1:0-9709 GCA_031404115.1 Gemmatimonadales bacterium
ATCGGAGAAGTACGCTTCCTGGGCGGTCATCAGGTTACGCAGGTCGGTCTTGACCGACGCCAGCTTGGCCTTGTCCTTGGTGGCGGCGAACTTCGGAATCGCGATGGCGGCCAGAATGCCGATAATCACGACCACGATCAGGAGCTCGATCAGCGTAAAACCCTTCCGGTTCAACATGGGTCCTTACTTTCGGCGTGAGTTGGCACGCCCTGAATGGAAACTGCGCGGTGGCACCGCTACTTCGCCGTACCTTGAAGCAACTGCCGAGCCAACCCATGGGAGGGGTAGTAAATTGTTCTGAGGCATGAAGATACGGCGGATCGTCGCGAGGAATCGCGAATTGGCACGGAGGGAGCCTGCCCGTACTGTGCGGTATCACGGGCTCGCTGCGAACCCGCCCACCGGTACGACGATCACTCCGTCGGTGGCGGACTCTGCCAGAGGACATGGAGAATGACCCACCGCTCGTGTTCGCGGGCCAGGAGGAGATAGTCGGTTCCCCACCAGGCCGTGAGCTTGGCGCTGGCGGTTTGATCCTGAACATCGAACACGACAATGACCTTGGGGGCTCCCGCGGGGGTACGACTCCGCCCGGCTTTTACCCGGTTGGCGTAGGCCATGAAATCCCGAAATGGCATCGCTTCCCCCACATACGGGGCGCCCGCCGCCGACCGGCCATATCCATACTTCTGAACACCAGGCGACACGCTGCGCACGAGACGGGTGGTGTCACCCTCGTAGAATCCCTCCACATAGTCGAGTACCGCGAGTCGAACTGCCTCCCGGTCCGGGGTGACCTGTGCGGAGGCAGCCCGCGCCATGGAGACAACAAGACTCACGAGCGCCAAGGGGGCGAAGCGGTGCATCATGAAGCTCCAAGGGAGATACCAGGGCCTACGTGGGGTGCCGCGACAACGATTCGAACTAGCGCTCCACCGCCGCCGGCGCCTTCGGGGACCGGGTTCCCGGACTCATGCCCGCAGACGCCCCCCGCCGGAGCAGCTCGAGGTGCGGCGCCAGGATGTTGGCAAACTGGAGCGCCACCGCCGCCGCGTCCCGGGTCGACGAGAACGCCTGGGCCCGCACTCCCAGCGTGCCGACCGCGCGTCCCGCTACCGCCAGGGGCACAATCAGCTCCTTGCCGCCCTCCACGGCTCTCACCAGCCATTCCTGATCCCCGCGAAGGACCGGCGCACCGTCGAACGCGTCGACGTCGATGGCGGGAATGTCGGCGAAGGGCCGCGGGGAGTCGGGATTGAGCTCGATGACTTCTTCCTCGCCCCAGCGCAGATGCAGGGTGATCCGCTCGTGGGGCAGCAGGGCGTCGAGCCCCGCGGAAAACCGGCGAAGCCCTTCCTGCAGCTGCCCCGTCACCGCCAGCGCCTCGGCGGCTCTGATCAGCGGCAGGGCAGGAATGCTCGCCGCGTCGATCTCGGCCTTGAGCGCGGCTACCTCGGCGGCGAGCCGGAATCCCGAGACTCGTGTCGCGACCAGCAATCCCGCCATCGCCAGCGTGTCTTCGTCATCCGGTCGGTAAGCCTCGGCGGCCACGCTCGCGATCAGCAGGTATCCCACGGTCTGCCCACCCACCTCCAGCCGGGAAGCCAGTACCCCACGGGCGGGCTGCGGCGCAGGCTCGCCGCCGCCAACGGCCCAGTCGTCGCCCGTGAGCTCGGTAAGATCGCCGAGCGAAAGCGTCGATGCCCGGCCAAGCCGGGAGACGATCTCCACGAACGGCTCGAACGCACCTCCGATGCGCGAGTTCTTCCTGGGGGAATTACCCGAGAGTGCCACCAAGGCACCCGGCTTGGTGCTGGTGGCTAGAATCTCCAGCCGGTCGTGGGGAAGCAGTGGGTAAATCACGCCGCTCACCCGGCGGACCAGATCAGGACCGCTCGCGGCTTCGGCCGCCGCCCGCGCGATGTGGCCCGGCAGCAGCTCCCGGCTCATCGCGGGTTCCAGCGTCGCGTGGGGCGCCGCCGACGGCATCACTTCGGCCAGGCCCGCCATCGAGGCGGCGAGCGAGCGGGCCAGTCGTTTGAGCGCCAGGGCCTGGACCGGTCCGTACACCGCGCGGGCAAAACTGCCCAACAGCATCACGGCCACGTCCCGCCCGACCAGTTTCACCGGAACGGCGATGGCCGAACCGTACTTGGCTCGGCGCAGGACCTGTTCGAGCTGGAAAAGCTGGTCCTGCAGGAGGTACGGCGCCGGGATCGGGACCTCCACCGCGTCCTGGGCTAGTGCCTCGGGGCCCAGCAGGACCACGCCCCCGGACTCGGGAAACAGCCAGAGTGCGAAGAGGTCGTGAGGCAGCTCCATGGCGGTCGTGGAAGTGAGCGCCAGGTACCAGGTAGCAAGCGCGACCGGGTCGGGCGCGCTCCCCGACAACGGCAGAAGAGGAACGAGCGGATCCAGCTGCACCGTCTGAGGGTCCGACATGACGGACGAAAGAGCAGGAGACATGCCGGGGAGAGACTATCACCTAACTCATTGTTTGGCAAATGATTGCGCATCCACCAAGTTTTCTGGTTCCCTCCGGGCCGCGCTTGGGTCGGGGCGAAAGGCGGGGGTCGGGGCCGGGGGCTTGATATACCCTGGTGCCCTATCTAATCCTTCTGGAGATCCAGGGAGGGTCCCGATGCGAACACTGACGCTCACGATTTCCGGCATGAGCTGCAGCCACTGCCTGAATTCGGTCAACCAGGCGCTGTCGTCACTATCCGGTGTGGTAGTGCGCGGGGTGCAGATGGGCTGCGCCGAGGTGGCCTACGACCCCGACGTGATCGAACCGGCGCGGGTGATCGCGTCGGTTGAGGCGGCGGGGTATGAGGTGCTTACGTAGCCGCCCTCGCCGTATCTCCCGCCAGCGCCTTTACCGCGGAGAGCACGATGGCCGCTCCGATCAGCGCCGCGATGGGGAGGACGATGATGGCCTTTTCGAGCCCGAAGTTGTCAGACAGGAAGCCCACCAGCGGGAAGGCAATCGCGTCACCTGCCAGGTGGATGAACATCAGGTAGGCGCCGGACACCGTCGTGGCGATTCGGCGCGGGGTCACGTCGAAGATCACGGCGGTGAGCGGGCCGTTATACCAGGTGAGGAAGAAGAACGCTGCGCAGAACACCGGGATGAACCAGTGTATGTCCCGGATGTAGAGGAGCCAGATCAGCAGCGGCGCCCCGACGAAGAACCCCACCGCGGTGGTGATCAGCCTCGCCCCCTCGACTCTGGTGCGCAGCCAGTCCGCCACCAGCCCGCCCGCCACCGTACCAGCGATGCCCGACACCAGTCCATAGGTGCCGAGCACGAGCGCCGCCTTGGCCGGCGTGAGGGCCATTTCCCGGGAGATGAATGTCGGCGCCCAGCCCACCAGGCCATTCATCCCGAAGGAAATCAGCGCCCCCCCCGCAAACACCGCCACCAGCGTCCGGGTAGATAGAATCCTCCGGGCCGCCCCCGCCAGCTCGCGGAAGACCGCCAGCAACGCCTCCGCGCCCTGCCGCGCCGGCGTCGCGGGCCGGGTCGGATCCTTGATCCGGAGCACCATCGCGGCCAGGAAGAATCCCGGAATGCCGAGTACGAGGAACGCCGCGCGCCAGCCGTAGTAGTGCTCGAGCTGGCCCGCGAGCAGGATGCCAAACACCCCTCCCACCGCGAGCCCTGCCATGAAGATGCTCATCGCAGTGGAGCGGCGTTTTCCCGGGAAGTAGTCGGCGACCAGCGCGGCGGACGCGGTGGCCGCGGCCGCGCCGCCCAGGCCGACCAGCGAACGCGCCACGAGCAGCCAGCCGAAGTCCTGGGCCAGCCCCGACAGCGCCGTGCCGAGGCTCCAGAGCGCCACGCCCGCGGCGATCACCACCCGGCGCGAACCCAGGTCACCGATGACTCCGGCAGGCAGCGACGCCAGCGAGAACACCAGCACGTAGGCCGTGCCCAGCCAGCCCAGGTGCGCGTCGGTCAGATTGAGATCGCGCTTGACCGGTTCGAACAACGCGAAGATCGCGTTGCGGGTGAGGTAGTTGACCAGGTTGATCACGGTGAGCAGCCAGAGGGCGTACCTGGCGTACGCCCGGCTCACGCCGCTTACCTGGGTCTCCTCGGTCACCCCGGTGGTCACGACCCGGTGTTCTCCGTCGCGTCGCCGGCGCGCTTGTCCCGGAACGCAAGTGACGCCTGGTACTCTTCCACCAGCCGCGCCATCATCGCTTCCCGCCGCCGGTAGAGCCGGCGGAGCGGCCGCCGGGCCCGGCGGGCCAGCGCGTAGGAGGTGAGCAGCGGCAGCGACACCGTGTTGTCCATGTAGCACACCACCGTGCCGGGTAGCATGTCGGGATCGATCTTGCCCCAGCTCACCGCCTCCCCGGGTGTCGCGCCGGAGAGCCCGCCGGTGTCGGGCCGGGCATCGGTGAGCTGCAGGAAGAAGTCATGGCCCCGCTCGTCGATGCCGAGGACCTCCTGGATCTGCGGCTCGGTCTGTAGCAGGAAGTTCTTGGGGCTCCCCCCGCCCACGATCAGCGCCCCGCTCTTGCCGCCGCTCCGCTTGGCCTCCAGCACGATCGCCGCGGTCTCGTTGACGTCGGCGCTCACATCGAAGCGCAGCTTGCTCCCCGCCAGCGCCTGCTCCGCCACGTTCATGCCGATGGAGCTGTCCCCCGGGCTGCTGGTGTAGATCGGCACCTCGAGGTCGTGCGCCACGGTCAATAATGACCGGCGGCTCAACCCCAGCGCCTGTTCCCGCCGGGCCAGATATCCACCCAGCAGGTAGTGATACTCCGCCGAGCTCATCGGCTTCTGAAATTCTTCTTTGGCCGAGACCTCACGCACGAAGGCATCGGTGGAGAGCAGGACGTTGTAGTCGAAGAAGACATCATAGATCCTGACCACGCCCTTTTCACGAAGCTCCACATCGTTGGCGAATGGGGTGCCCTGGTGCAGCGCCAGGCCAAGGCCGAAATGGGCATCGTGGTAGAGATTGGCCCCGGTCGAGATGATCCAGTCGACGAATCCCGCCTCGAGGAGCGGGATGATGGTGCTCATCCCGAGCCCGGCCGGCGTCATCGCGCCGGTCAGGCTCATGCCGACGGTCACCTCAGCGGCCAGCATCCGTTCCGAGAAAAGCACGCAAGCCTCCCGGAGCCGGCCCGCGTTGTAGGCCAGGAAAGCGTTGTCGATCAGCTCGGCGACCGTCTCCGCGCCGGTGATGGCGGCGGGATCGATACGACGGCCGCGCAGGTGATTCGCAGATGGGCGCATGGCCTGGTGGGGAGCGGGGTGAGGGGATCGGGGAGCGGGAACGGAACTCAAAGTGCCGGGTGCCAGGTCTTCTGCTGGTCCCGCGCCACGATGATGATGCGGGCCGCCTCCGCCGGGTCGTCGGTCACCTGAAACAGCGCCATGTCTCTGGAAGAAATCTTGCCTTCGGCCTCCACCGTCCGCTCCAGCCACTCGACCAGCGGCTGCCAATACACCGAGCCGAACAGCACCACCGGGTGAATCGACATCTTGCCGGTCTGCATCAAAGTGAGGTACTCGAACAGCTCGTCCAGCGTCCCGAACCCGCCGGGGAACGCCACGACGGCCCGCGAGTACCGCGCCAGCATCATCTTGCGCACGAAGAAGAACCGGAAGAAAACACTGCGCCGCACCCAGCGGTTGGTGCCCTGTTCGTGGGGTAGCTCGATGTTCACGCCGACGGACAGCCCCCCGCCTTCCACGGCGCCCTTGTTGGCCGCCTCCATGATGCCCGGCCCGCCTCCCGTGATGATGGGAAAGCCGTTCTGAGCCAGCAGCCGGGCCGTCTCGGTGGCAAGGGCGTAGTGGGGATGGCTCTCCAACGTGCGGGCCGAGCCGATGAAGGTCACCGCATCGGCGATGTCGCCCAGGCGTTCGAAGCCCTCCACGAACTCGCCCATGATCCGCAGCACCCGCCACGGATCGCTCTTGCGGATGTCTTCGACCCGGTCGGACGAGGGCGCCTTGCCGAGGAGAATCTCGTCCTCGGTGGGGCCCGCGGGCGGGTCGCTGTGAAATAGCGGGCGGTCGGACACGGACTCTAATATAGTGGCGCAGTGACCCTATATTCCGCCGCATGACGGCACAGCCCGCGGCCAATCACGAGCAGGGAAGCTGGGGGGCGCTGGTGTTCCGGCTCGCCCCGCGGGCGATCCTCAATCCCCGCTTGGCCCTCGATCTGCTCCGGACCGCATGGGCGTTTCGCCGCCGCGAATGGTGGCGCAAGCCCCCCTTCCTGCCCGCTCCCGACCGCGCCTACCTCCGCTGGCGCATGTACACCGCCTATGGCAGCGAAGACGCGGTGCCCCCCGCCCGCGATGTCATCGCCTTTGCCCGCTGGCGCCGGGAGACCATGCACCTGTGACTCCCCGTATCGTCGTGGTCGGGGGCGGCTTCGCCGGCCTCTACCTGGCACGGGCGCTCGGTCGATTGCCGGTTCAGGTCACCGTCGTCGACCGGACCAACCATCACCTCTTCCAGCCGATGCTCTATCAGGTCGCGACCGCGGCGCTGTCCGAGCCAGACATCTCCCAGCCGATCCGCTCGGTGCTTCGGGGCCAGCGGAACGCCGAGGTGGTCCTGGGCGAGGTGACCGACGTCAGTCTGGACGGGCGCACAGTCGGACTGGCGGACGGGAGCCGCCTCGCCTACGACTATCTCGCGCTCGCCGCCGGCACCCGGCATTCGTATTTTACCCACCCTGAATGGGAGGAGCTGGCGCCCGGTCTCAAGAACCTCGAGGACGCCGGGGAGGTCCGCCGCCGGATTCTCCTTGCCTTCGAGAAGGCGGAGCGGGAAACCGACCCGGTGAAACGGCAACAGCGCCTCACGTTCGTCATCGTGGGGGGAGGTCCCACTGGCGTCGAGGTGGCCGGCGCAGTGGCAGAGCTTGCCAGGTTTTCTCTGCGGAAGGATTTCCGCCGGATCGATCCGCGGGACGCCACGATCCTGCTGCTCGAGGGAGGGCCTCGTTTGCTCACCGGCTACCCTCCTGCCCTGTCGGGCAAGGCGAAGGAGGCACTCCGGCGGCTGGGCGTCGACGTCCGTACCGAGACGATGGTCACCGAGATCGAGCCGGGGTTTGTGCATGCCGCCGGGTGGCGCATTCCCACCGACACCGTCATCTGGGCCGCCGGCAATGAGGCCAGCCCGCTGCTCAAGAGCCTGGGCATACCGCTGGACGGGCAGGGACGCATTGCAGTCGAGCCGGATTGCGCGGTGCCCGGCCACCCCGAGGTCGTGGTGCTCGGCGATGCCGCCGCCTATTCGCATCAGCCAGGATATCCGTTGCTACCCGCCACCTGCCCGGTGGCGATCCAGATGGGGAAGTACGCCGCCCGCGTGATAGCGGACGACATGGTGGGACGGAAGCGGACGCCGTTCCGCTACCGGAACCGGGGCCAGCTCGCTGTGATCGGTCGGGCCCGCGCGGTGGCCGACCTGGGGCGCATGCACGCAACCGGATTCCTCGCCTGGCAGCTCTGGGTGTGGGTCCACATCTTCTTCCTGATCGGGTTCCGCAACCGGGTGATCGTGTTCTTCCAATGGGCCTGGTCGTACTTCACCTTCCAGCGGGGCGCTCGGGTGATCACCGGTGTATGGCGGCCCGGCGCGGGACCCCGATGACTCCGGAGACTCGAGCGCTCGAGGAGTTTGCGAGATCGCTGGGCTTCGTCGCCTGTGGCGTGGCGTCGCTCGAGCCCAGCCGCCGCGCCGACGCACTCGATGCCTGGCTGAAGGCCGGCTACGGCGGGACGATGCGCTACCTCCATCGCCGCGCCGCCAAGCGGAAACGGCCCCAGGAGATCGTGCCGGGTGCCCGGGTTGCGGTGGTGGTGCTGGAGAATTACTTGCCGGCAGGAACCGGCAGAGAGGATTCAGGGATTCGGGAGATCAAGGTCGCGAAATATGCAAAGGGGGAGGACTATCACCGGGTGATGATGCGGCGCCTGGGCCTCGTGGCCGGCTGGCTTCGCGAGCACGGCGCCATCGTTGCCCACCCCTGGGCCGACGACGGCCCCGTGCCCGAGCGGGAACTGGCCCAGCGCGCCGGGCTGGGGTGGATCGGAAAGAACACGATGCTGATCCGTCCCGAGTCGGGCTCGTTCTGCCTGATCGGATCGGTGTTCACCGACCTGCCCCTCACTCCCTCGACCGCCGATGAGTACGATCGCTGCGGAAGCTGCAGCCGCTGCCTCGAGGCCTGTCCGACCGGAGCCCTCGTGGAACCCCGCATCCTCGATGCGACACGGTGCATTTCCTATCTCACGATCGAATCCCGACTCCCCATTCCCGATGCGCTCTCCGGGAAGCTCGAAGGCTGGGGCTTTGGCTGCGACATCTGTAACGATGTGTGTCCCTGGAATCGGCGCTTCGCGGAGCCGGCCACGGTGGAGGAATACCAGGACCGAGGCGCCGTGGGTACCCGGGATCCGGGGTTTTTCGACACATTGACGGACGACCAATTCGCCGATCGATTCGGCGACACGCCGCTCACCCGCCCGGGACTGGCCGGGATGCGGCGCAACTGGGCCGCGGCCGCAAGGAGCCTCGATTCCCGATGATCGATCATGTACAGTCGTTTGCCATCTTCGTCACCAACATCGACCAGGCAATGGAGTTCTATCGCGACACCCTCGGTCTGCCGGTAAGCAAACAGGGAAGCTTCGGACTCGAACTGTTCCTCGAACCGCCCCACCTGGGCGTGCACCCTGCGGTCCACCCCGACGCCCGGGCGCTGGTGGGGCGGCATACCGGGATCACGTTTTTCGTGCCGGGATTGGTGCACTACTGCGGCGTGCTCCACGAGCGCGGAGTGCGCTTCGTGAGCGAGCCGACCCAAATGTCGTGGGGAGTGATGGCGATGATTGCCGATCCGGAGGACAACGTCTTTGCGTTGTGGGAGGATCGGATGCCTGATGAACCCGCGAGCGGTGCCTAGCGCACCGCCGTGAATCTAGAAGCGGGCGGCCTTGCGCTTGCGGCGCCGGGCAGCGGCCGACTTCAGCTTCTTGGCTTCACTCGGCTTGAGATAGTGTCGCTTGGCGCGGAGATCCTTGAGGATCCCGGCCTTGATGACCTTCTTCTTGAACGCCTTGAGCGCGCCGTCGAGCCGGTCGCCTTCGCCGATCGTCACTTCGATCATATGGCCCTCGGTGGGGGAAAAAGCCAGGCGGCCCCGAAGGGCCGCCTGCAAGTCCGGACGTCCTTACTTCGCGATCTTGACGACGTTTTCTGCCGCCGGGCCCTTTTGGCCCTGGACGATCGTGAATTCCACCCGCTCGCCCTCGGCGAGGGAACGGAAGCCCTTGTCCTGGATCGCCGAGTGATGGACGAAGCAGTCCTTCTCGCCGTTCTCGGGGGTGATGAAACCGAAGCCCTTGGCGTCGTTGAACCACTTCACTGTGCCGGTCGTACGCATTTCCTACTCCTGTTGTGTGTTGTAATCGGAGTCCCGAAACGGTACATACCGACTACATGTGAATCGCGAGAACTCCCCTCGCGAGGGGGGCTTCAACCGGGACCTCGGACTGTTCCGAGAGAGCGGCCTGAACAAACCAAGGGGGCCGCCATGAGAGCGACCCCCATGCATCGTTCCCGAAGCCTGCTCAATTGCGCGAAAGACGCAATCGGCATCCCGTAAGTATAACACCCCCATGCCGAAACCTCAAGACAGGCGGCTCGTGCCCCGGTGTC
>JANNGX010000222.1:0-10626 GCA_031404115.1 Gemmatimonadales bacterium
AGGCGGCGCGTCCGTAGTACCGCTGCCTGAGGTTCCGGTATATCGATTCCGCCGAATCGATGCCGCCCGCCTCGTGGGCGGTGAGGACGATCTGATCGATGGGCCGCGGCAGCGCCACTCCCCGATGACAGGTGATGCACGTGACGTCAAGCGACGGCGCCACCCGGGTGGGGAGCTTTCGCAGATGATCCTTGTTGATCGACGCCACCATTTTGAGCATGGTGCGGGCCTTGACCTTCGTGGGTTTCTCGTCGGAGGCAAAGTCAAAGGTCGCGAGATCATTCGGATCCTTGCCCGCGACGTGGCAGTACTCGCAGCGGACGCCCAGCGCGCGCGTGAAGTAGCGCATGGAATCGGTCAGCGAGCGCACCGGGAGTTTTTTGGAGTAATACTTGAGATTGGTCAGCTTGGTGGGCGGAAACTGTGCCTCGACATTCGATACCACCGCGGCGGTGACGACGAGTGCAAGCAGGGTCGGGCGCACGGGGGTTCCTCGGGGGAAGGGAAACGCGTCTGCAAGTTACCGCAACGGCTCCGTGGGCTCCATGAGCAGGAGCCCGATCAACTCGATCCGCTCGGTGGGAAGGTGTATCTCTCCCACCGGCAGCCGGGCCAACTCGGCCATCAATTCCCACCCCGGAAGCGTGTCCCATCTTTCGGCCAGGCGGGATTCACCGGCAGTATGCCCTTGGCGGAGGAACTCGATGCCCGCCGTGAGCTGGCGCATCCGGTCGGTCGTCCGATTCTGCGCCGCTGCTCGTGCCAGGAGCATCAGGCGGCGCATCGCGCTCTGAATCCCGGGCGCCCTGGGGACGGAGCCGAGTGTTGCTCCATGGGCCGATCTGAGTGCAGCCCGCACCAGGCCGGAGAGACTTCGAATCGCGCTCCGCACCTGCACCGGGTCCATGGCGCGCCCGCTGCAGGCGCCGCGCGCGAACTCCAGGAGGGCCGCGATGGTCGCTGCGTCCTCCACCCAGCCCTTCCGCGTCCTAGCCACTACGACCTCCCGCGGCGGGCAGGTTTCAGAGCTGATCCGGAAGCCAGCGACCACCGCGCGCGGCCCGTCCAGCGCCGCGGCACCCTCGGTCGCCCGGAGTCCCGACCATTCCGCCGCCACACGCGCCCGCACGCGCCATGGAGCGTCGGACTCGGTGCCGAGCCCGAGGATTCGGGGAAGTGTCGCCTTGGCGTCCAGAATTGTTTCCTTGCCGAGCGCCGCGTCGAGCGCGGCAGGAGGCCGGATCCGGATCACCTCGACGTGACTCGCGGCGGAGCCGAGCCGGAAGGCGCGCCCGCTCCGCTGCTCGAGGCGCACGGCGGTCCAGGGCAGATCGTAGTGCACGATTCGGTGCACGCGGGGCAGGTCGAACCCCTCGGCAGCGACGTCGGTCGCGATCAGCAGGGTGGGTCGGGGCTGGAGACGATCGGTTGGGAGCACGGGCCGGCGGAACCAGTCGAGCACCGCGTCACGAGGAAGTGGAGTCTGGTCCAGCCCGGCCTCACGGCCGGTGCACCAGGCGATGCGTGGCCTTCCCAGGTTGGCGCGGAGATGGCGTACGGTAGCGGTGTGCGTCGTGAATACCAGCGTCGGCTTCCCATCGGCGGCGAGTCCGGCCAGCGCGGCGAGCTTCGCATCGGTCCGTGCATCCCAGGCCCGGCACGCCGTCAGGAGTGTCTCCACGGCCTCCAGGTCGGTGGTGGCCAGCTCCGGCAGCGCCGCCGTTTCGGCCACCATCGGCCACAGCACCAGTTGGTCGGCGTTGGCGCCAACCATTCGTCGGATGGCGTTGCGTGAGACCAGATGCCCGGCAGCCTGGGCATCCCGCGCCGAGAGGAGGAGCTCGCGGTATCGGGACAGCCCGAGGGCGATGGCCGCCGGGCTCGATGCCAGGCTCTGCAGCAGCGCCACCCGGATCAGCGAGGCCACCGCCGGGTTCTCCGAGAGCTTGAGCGCCGTGATGCCGCGAAGGACAGGCCACAACGGGGAATCGTCCGGCTCCCGGTGGCCCACCGTGCGGGAAATCCGGGCCGGAAGGAATCGGGA
The DNA here is from genome assembly GCA_031404115.1 of Gemmatimonadales bacterium. Lineage (GTDB taxonomy): Bacteria > Gemmatimonadota > Gemmatimonadetes > Gemmatimonadales > GWC2-71-9 > JABFSM01. Next base: position 2,045 of record JANNGX010000222.1, read on the forward strand.
GCGGTCTTCTCCGGTTACCACCAGGTGGGCGAGCGCGTCCGGGGCGTACTTGTCCTGGCCCGCGAGCAGCGAGGGAACCCCGTTCCAGGCGAGCGCATTGTCGCGAACAAAGAGCAGAAGTTGCCGGGCAACGTCTTCCAGCCGATTCACCGCGGGCGTGGCGCTGAGCAGTATGCCCTGCCGCCCTACGCACCACGGTGCCAGGGTCTGGTACCGACGGGTGGCCGGAGTGCGAAATCGATGGCTCTCGTCCACGATCACCACGGGGGCGGCGGCGGGGGGAAGCCGGCCCCGGCTCAGGGTTTCGTGGGAATGCAGCCGGACGACGACGCCGGCTCGCGCAGCCACCTCACGCCATTGCGCCAACAACGGGGCAGGCGCCACCACCTGGACCGCTCGCCGCGGCTCCAGGACCTTTGCCACCGCGAGCGCGACCCAGGTTTTGCCGGTGCCTACCCCGTCGGCCAGCAGCACGCCGTTGAATCGGCGCACCGCCTCGAGCGCGCGCCGGAACGAGAGTCGCTGATCGGTTCGTAACCAGTGCGGCGGGCACTCGTCCGATTCCGGCGGAAGGAGCGCGCGTGCCAGCGCCGCCGCGACGGCCTCGGGCGGGGCGGCGGGTCCCGGCTTGAGCCATGCGATCAGGGGATCCCGCACCACCGACAACGATTCAGCGACCAGGGAGGGTGCGCGATCGAGCCAGACCGACCAGCGCGGCGCGCTCCGGGCCGGTGAGCGAGAGCAGCTCTGCGCACCAGTCATCGAGAGTCTCCTGGGGAAGCGTGAGGCTTGCGCCGCGGTGTCCCAGCTCGAGCAGCACCGGATCCGTCGGGACGAGGTCGGGACATGGCAGCATGGACACGACCCGGGCGTTGAAGCGCGCGAAGCCGCCGGCGGCGGGATCGGCCGTGGCCGCGGCCACTGCCCGGCACCAGGTCGAATTGAGCCAGGCAGTGAGCCGCAGCGCGGTGGAGCCGTCGTGGACCGGGACGACATAGCAGGTATTGATCGGAATGAGCCGGAGCCCATTCGCGCCGATCAGCGGCGCCGCTTCGAGCCGACGGGCCAGGTCGGACCAGACCACCCGGAATGGTGCGGCCGCCGCCCGGGCACGGAACAGCGACCAGGTGGGGCCGCCGCCGTAGTCGGCTCTCCGCCGGAGCTCGAGGGCGTGCCTGGCCAGATAGCGGGACGCTCGCGGGGGGAGGATGGCAAGCGGCATCCCGCTTGGGTCGCAGGGCCAGAGCAGGCGGCGGCCCGGCCGCACCACGAATGCGCGCACATCGCGGCCTCGCACCGCCCACCGGATCAGGTCCGGCTCGATTTCGTCGGGTGGATCGAAGAAAACGCGGTTGAGTCCGGTTTTGACCCCGAGGTGACAGGAGAATCGCTCCCCCAGGGCCGGAAACGACCCGCGGATCCGCTCCAGCGCATCGCGTGCCGCATCGGGATGGAGCACCCACGGCGCCGCACTCAGGGTCCGCTGCGGGACCGACGGTTCCGCGGCGCCGAGCGCGAGGCGCACCCGGTGTCCTTCCCGGGGGGGAGCGAGGGCTGCGATCAGGGCCAGGGGGTAGACGGTGGCGTCGAATCCGGCGCGGCTGTCTTCCCGGAGGTCGGCGGCGACCGCCAGCGTGGTGCGGCTCGCCAGCGCTCCGCGCGCCACGGTGGCGTAGCTCGTGGTCGCGAGTTTGGCCGGCAGCAGCAGCGCCGCTACGCCGCCAGGTTTCAACAACTCGAACGCCCGCTCGACGAATACCACCGAGAGGTCCGGCTGGTGCGCGTAGCCGGACGGACCGGAACGCGCGCCGCGAAACCACCGGAACCGGTCCGTCAGGTACCGGCGATGTTCGGGCGCCAGAGCTTCCGCCCGCACCCAGGGCGGGTTGCTGGCCACCAGATCGAAGCCGCCCCGCGCGAACACGTCTGCGAAATGGGCGGGATAGTGAAACCAGGGCAGCTCTGCTGCGCGGTCCAGCGCGCGGAGACGATTCCGCGCCCGCCTTCGCAGTGCGCGCAGCTCCCCCAGCCGGGCTTTCGCGGCGCGGTCGAGGCCGTGGCTCCCGCCGAATAGCGTGGGGCTCCGCGCTACCTCGAGCAGGCCGGATATCGTTTTTTCGACCGTGGCCACGGCACCCCGAAGCGCGATAGCCGCGATGTCCCGCTCCGCGCCGAGCAGGGCCGCCACCGCCTGGCGCTTGACGGACCCGCTGCTCCGAACGACCGCGCCGCGCAGCCTGGTGAGCGCCGCCGCACGAACGGGATCCGGGGCGCGGAGCGGCAAGCCGAACGCCGGGTCGATCAGGCTGTCGCCCTGACGGATCAGCGCGTCGAGGTTGGGGAGCGGCGCCACGTCCCGGGGCCGCTCGGAGGGATCGGCAGCGACGACCTCGAGCCAGAGCCGGAGCTCCGCGAGCCGTACCGCCGCCGCGTTGCGGTCGACGCCGAAGAGGTTCGTGGCCAGTACGCGACGGAGCCGCGCCGCATGCCGGAGTCCCGGCACCCCGGGGCCCGCCATCAGGCGCAGCGCGCCCAGCAGAAAGGCTCCGCTCCCCACCGCCGGATCGAGAAGCCGCACCGTTCCGAGCGCCCGCCGGGTGTCGCGGTCGGGCTGGTCCACTCGGCGCCGCGCCGCGCACCAGGTGATGCCGCGCTGGTGCTCCAGCCAGGTTGCCAGCGCATCGCGGAGCATGGCGTCGACCAGTGCGCCAGGGGTGTAGTAGCTCCCGGTGGCGTGGCGCTCACCCGGTTCCATCACATGTTCGAACACGCGGCCCAGCATGTCGGGGACGATGGATTCGGTGGAGGAGGTGGAGAGCGTGAAGTGGAAGCGCTCGAACAGCGTGTCGAACGCGTCGCGGAGCACCGGAGTCGGCAGGGAATCGCGCCAGCGGCGTTCCAGCGGATGGGGCTCGAAGAGTCCGCCGTTGAGGAACGGAACCGGACCGAAGCGGCGAGCCAGCGCGCTGCGCCCCTCGTAGGGCCGGTTGAGGGTGCCGAAGAACAGCGGCTGGAGCAGGTCACTATGGAGCGATCGCCGCGCGGCCAGGCAGCGGTCCACTTCCTCGCGGAGGAAGCGGGGTCGGCCGGCCAGCCATCCCTTGGCCTCGACGAAATAGAGAAAGAGAATCCGGGTGAGCTGGAGCAGGGACAGGGCATGGCGGTCGGCGAGCGGCATCCGGCCGGGAAGCGCGCCCATCAGCGATTGCAGCGAGGCACGGAACGCCACGAAGAAACGCTCGTCGACCCCGCGCCCCGATAGCGCCTCGGCAATGCGGAGCGCGGTGGCAATACCGGCTTCCTGCTCCCGCGCGGCACAGCGCTGGAGCCGGGCCAGATCGAGCGGGTCGGGGGCGTCGAGGGAGAGGTCGAGGGGGCGGGAATCGAGTGCGGCAACGCTTAGCGCGCGCGCTGAATGATCCAGGACGAGGACGCCGCCGGGGATTCCGCGCGCGGCCAGGGCACGGGCCGCTTTCCCGGCGATGGCACTACCCGGGCCGGCGACGGCGTACCAGGCGAAGCCGCCACGGCCCGCCACGATGGCGGCCGCCCCTCCACCGGGGAGACTGCCACTGGGCAACTCACGAAACTCCGCTGCGTAGCCCAGGGCCGCGCAGAGGCGGGAAAGATCTTCCAGCCGGTGGATGGAGTGGAGCAGTTCCTCGAGCGCCATCGCGAAGGCATTATCGCGAGCGCGTGGACCGGACTCGGTATTATTCGGGTGCCGGAAGGGCCCAAATCCTTCGGTGAATTACCGGAGGGTCACCTTGGCGATCCGCCCCTGCGGTCCGACCATCCAGCCGGTGGTCGAGCTGGCGAATGCCACCGTCCAGTGATTCCCCGGGTCGAGCGGCCGCCAGGTGCGGCCGTCATCCCGGCTGATGCTCGACCCGCCGGGTCCGGTGGCGATCAGCGTGGTAAGCCGGCGCGGCACGGTCGCAAGGCCGTAGACGGCGCCTTTGAACGACGGCTCCCCCGCGAGCCGCCAGGTCCGGCCGCCATCCGTGGTGCTCGCGATCCGCCCGGTGGGCACCCTCGTCGAATCCTCGCTGCCCGCTGCGAATCCTCGAAGCCGGTCCCGGAATACCAATGTGAAGATCCCGGCTCCCGACGCCCGGTGGCCGATCGGGGTGACGGCGCTTTGCCAACTCCGGCCCCCATTCACCGTGCGGAGCACCCGGGCGCCCTGCTTCCCGCCGATGGTCCCGATCCACGCGTGCCCCGGCGCCTTGGCCACGACACAGGTGCCGCTGGCCGCCGGAGAGCCCTCTCCGCTGTCCGCCACCGCCTGGGACCGGACCGGCAGAAGATTCCAATGGCTGCCCCCGTCTTCGGTGAGCAGAATCGGGATCCGGCCCCGCACCGCGTCGCTGATGGCGATGGCGCGCCGGCTGTCCCAGAAGGCAAAGCAATCGTAGAACGCCGCGGGGTCCTCGTTTTGAAACTGCAGGGTCCAGTGCTCGCCGCCGTCGGTGGTGCGATAGATCCGGGAGCTGTCGCCGCTGGGAATGGAGAGCAGCCACGCCGTCAGCGAGTCGATGGCGTGCACGTCGCGGAACTGGACCGCTTCCGCGCCCGGCACGACGCCGGCCCGCCAGTGTTCGCCTCCGTCAGTGCTGCGAAGAAAGGTTCCGCCGGCGCCGCCGGCCCATACCACGCGCTCACTTACCGCGTGGAGGCCGATCAGTGCTTGCGTGGTGTTGCTGACTTGAGGCGCGACGACCTGCGCCAGCGAGTGTCCGGGAGCGGCCGCGAGGATCAGCGCGGTCAGGGCAGCGACGCGCATGGGGCTTCAGGCCGCAGTGATGTTGGGGGCGCTGATCGTGCGGTTCAGCTCGTGGCGGATCTGGTTGAGAGACCGGGTCAGCTCTTCGGGTTCTGGAGTACGGCGGCCGGGAGGGCCGTCATCCCGGTTCGGCAGCAGCTCGGACACCAGGGCGTCGGTGTACCCGACCACGGCCATGGCGACGCCACGGTCGACCAGCCGGTTCAGGCGGAGCAGCAGCGCCATGCCCTGCCGCGGACGGAGCGCCGCGATGGATGGGGCGAGAAACCGGATCAGCAGCTCACGAAGATATTGCAGCTCTTCCACCACTTCGCCGGCGGCCAGTCCGCGGCTGGCGGCGTGACGGCCGTAGAGCTCGGTGACGCTGCTCCAGATGGCCTTGGTTTCCCGCCGCAGCGGACCCACCATCGACCCGAACACGTCGATGAGGAGCAGGAATTCGAGCCGAACGATGTCGGAAGGGACCGAGCTGGTGGCGGTGAGCCGGTCTCCGAGCCACAGGATCCATTGATCCACCATTGCGCCGCGCTGGGCGGCGATGGATCGACTGGCGGCAACGAGAGTGGGATGCGTAGTGCGCAGCAGGATGCTCCCGCCGTGAGTAATACCTTGGCGGGTCAATACTAACTCCCGGCGCGGTCAGGTCAATGACTCATTTATATTCAGTCATGATCCGAAAGATGCTCCTGGTGCTGGCCGTACTCGCGGCGGCGGGGCTGGGCTTCGTGGCCTACGCGCGCTACCAGGGCGCGGCGCTGCCGGGAATGGCCCTCCCGCCGCTTCCCGCCGCGCTCGCGGCCACCGCCCAAGCCGGGGACTCGGCGGCGGTGGCCTCCTTTGCCGAAGCGCGGTGCCGGTTGCTGCAGGGCGACCAACGCAAAGCCTGCTTCGAGGACGTCCTGCTGCAACTGGTCCGGAAAAACCAGATCCGGCTCGCGCTGGGTGCCCTGAACCTGCTGGGCCAGCGCGACGAGATGATCCGCCGCTTCGGCCACGACTACAGCCACGTCATCGGCATCAACGCGTGGACGCCGGGCGAGAACCTGGGCGAAGTGTACCTGCAGTGCAGCGAGCTCTTCCAGTCGGGATGCTACCACGGGGTCATCCAGGCGTTTTTTGCCCACCAGGGCACCGATAGCGCGAGCGTCGCCGCGCTGTGCCGCGATACGCCCGGCATCAGCAACAGCGGGTGGCTCCGCTTCCAGTGTGTGCACGGCATCGGCCACGGCCTGGTGCAGACCTACACGATGAACCTGCCCCGCGCCCTGGGCGGTTGCGACATGCTGGGCAACAACTGGGACGCCGAATCGTGCTACGGCGGCGCGTTCATGGAGTTCATCGTGGGCGGGCGGGGACAATCCCACCACGTCCATCTGCCTCCGAAGCAGGACTCGGCTCCGGGTGGCGGGGTGGATCACCAGGGCATGGATCACGTACCGTTCAAGGTGCGGGAGCCGACCGATCTGCTGTATCCCTGCTCGGTGCTCGGCGCCCGATACCAGCGGGCCTGCTACCAGATGCAGGCGGGCCTGATCGTGGAGCGAACCGGGCTGGATTTCGTGAAGGTCGCGGCGGTCTGTGACACTGCGCCTCTGGAAATGCGGCGCACCTGCTACCAGGGGATCGGTACCTATGTCAGCGGTGTGACCAACCGGGATCCGGAAGAATCGATACGACTCTGTACGCAGGGGGCCACCCGCTACGTCCCCTGGTGCTTTGTCGGACTGGTCAAGAATTTTGTGGACGTCACCGCCAATCCCGACGACGGCCTCGCCCTCTGCCGCAAGCTGGGTCCGGTCGACATTGCCACCAGCTGCTACCACGCGGTGGGAGAGGAAGCGTCGGTGCTCTACGTACCGATGTCCAAGCGTGAAGAGGTCTGCTCCAAGGTGGAGGCCAAATACAGCAATGCCTGCCGCTTCGGCGCCGGCCTGAGCTCGGAGCGTCCGGCCGACCTGCCACGGCCCTGAGTGGCCACGCCTCTCCTCACCCGGCACACCCTCCCGGGCGCCCTGGGAGACATCCTGATCGACGTTCGTGGCCAGCCGGGCGAGAGGGGTCCCGCCGTTGTCATCCTCCATGGATTCAAGGGCTTCAAGGACTGGGGCATGTTTCCCTCTGCGGCGGAGCGGCTGGCCCGCGCCGGCTTTACGGCGGTCTCGCTCAATGTCAGCGGAAGCGGAGTGGACGATACCGGGCAGTTCGTCTGGCCGGAGCGCTTTGGGCACAACACCTTCAGCCGGGAGCTGGCCGACTTCGAGGCGGTGATCGCCGCGCTCGATCACGGAACGCTTGGCGTGGCCCGGCCCCCCTCGATCGGGGTCATCGGTCACAGCCGGGGCGGCGGCACCGCCATCCTCGCGACGGGCCGGTTGCCCCGGATTGGCGCACTGGTGACCTGGGCCTCGATCAGCTCGGTGCGCCGCTGGAGTCCGGAAGAGGCGGCGACCTGGCGCACGGCCGGTGTGCTACCGGTGGTGAACCAGCGCACCGGTGAAACGTTGCCGCTCTACACCGAATCGCTGGACGATGTGGACGAGAATGCCGGCGGCACGCTCGACATTACGAAGGCCGCCGCGCAGATCAACGCCCCCTGGCTGATCATACACGGCACCGCAGACGAATCGGTGGGGTTCGATGAGGCGCAGCAGCTCGCCGCCGCCGCGCCGAAGGCCTCCTCCCGCCTGCTCGCGATCGAGGGATCGAGCCACGGGTTCGGCGCGGTGCATCCGTTTGCCGGGCCGACGGCCGACCTCGAGCGGGTCCTGGATGAAACCACCGCCTGGTTTTCCCGGCATCTCCCTTGACCGGGCCCGGTTTTCCCGCGAAGCTCCTCCCATGCCGATCTACGATTTTTCCTGCCACGATTGCGGCCGCGCGTTCGACGAGCTGGTCCGGGCCGGGACACGGGTGCGTTGCCCAGCCTGCGGCGGCGCTCGCGTGGAGCGCACCGTCTCCCTTCCGGCCCGGCCCGCCGGATCAGGCAAGCCGCCCGATTTCAGCAGTCTCGGCCCGCCGCCCGGCGGGGGCTGTTGCGGCGGCGGCTGTCACGGTCCCTCGCACTGAGCCGAATTCCCGGGCTGGTCGCGCGACTGGCCGAGCGGACACCGCGCCGGGAGGAGTTTCCCGATCGCCCTTGGGCCGCCGTCGCCATCATCCTCGCTCCCGATCCCGACAGCATTCTCCTGATTCGCCGCGCCGAGCGGGACGGTGATCGCTGGTCCGGGCAAATCGCGCTTCCCGGCGGGAGATGGAGTGCCGGGGATCCCGACCTGGACGCCACGGCCCGCCGCGAGACCCGGGAAGAAGTCGGTGTCGACCTGTCGGGCGTCCCGGTGGCAGCAATGCTCGACGATCTCGCGCCGCGCACCCCGGTGCTGCCGCCGATCGTGGTCCGGCCCTTCGTGTTCTGCCTTCCCAGCGCGGCCCCGGTGGTTCCCAACGTCGAAGTGGCCGCGGCCTGGTGGATGCCGTTCGACACCCTGCTGAATCCCGAGCTCCTGCGTCCAATGGAATTTGAGCGTTACGGCACGCTGATTCGGGGGGTCGGCTATCACCTGGAGGGTGGGGTGCTTTGGGGAATGACCGAGCGAATTCTAACTCCCGTGCTTGAGCTCCTTCGCTAGTTGCCGTTGGAAGCCCCTCAGAATCACAACCAGATACAAGAGGTAAAATATTGTAATCAATGTGGTTGAGGCGTGCCATAATGAAAGTGTTCGGAAGTGTGTACTTAGCGCACGGGGTGACGCTAGGTTTCATCCCGCAACGATGACAGCACCGACAACGCCATCGGTGA
>JANNGX010000223.1:0-3662 GCA_031404115.1 Gemmatimonadales bacterium
ACCATCGCCGAGGACCTCCAGATGCTGACCGGGGTCCTGAACCAGATCCGGATCAACCATCCCGACTCGGTTGTGACCCACGACCTGATCATGGCCGCAATCCGCGGGATGCTCTCGGCCGCCGATCCGCACTCCTACGTAGTCATGTACCAGCCGCTGGTGGAGGAGCGCGCCAAGGCACTCGAGTCCGGCAAGGCGGCCCCGATCCCGATCGCGTTTCGCTTCGTGGGCGGATCACCGGTGGTGGCTGCGGTGGCCGCGGGCTCCGCGGCCGCCAAGGGCGACATTCTCCCCGGCGATGAGCTGGTGGCTATCGACGGCGGCCCGGTCACCGCCCAGAGCGCCGAGGAGCTCGAGATCCTGCTGGCCGGCCCCAAGAACTCCAAAGCCTCGCTGACGTTCGAGCGGCAGCGCTCCGACGGCGTCAGGGTGTCGGTGGTGCGCGAGGTGAAGCGGGAGCGGGTGGCCGAGCAGCCCGCCGTGCCGACGGCGTTCATGCTGGACGACTCGACCGGGTATGTGCGGGTGACGACGTTCGCGAGCGAGAAGGTGGCTGACCAGCTCCGCGACGCCGTGAGCAAGCTCGAAGGCATGAAGATGCGACGCCTGCTGCTCGACCTCCGCGACAACGGCGGCGGCAGCGTTTCCGAGGCGGCCGACATCGCCGGGCTCTTCCTCCCCAAGGGCGTGATCATCACGATGCAGGAGGGGAAGAAGAAGGAAACCAACGATACGCTGCGGGTGTCCCGCTCGATCTTCAGCCGCGAGAAGCGCTACCCCCTGGTGCTGCTGATCAACGCCGGCACCGCCAGCGCCTCGGAGCTGGTGGCCGGCGCGCTGCAGGATCACGATCGCGCCCTGATCGTGGGTCAGACCAGCTTCGGCAAGTCGCTGGTCATGCAGCCGTTCCTGCTGCCTGACGGCTCGCTGATGTGGATGGTCACCAGCCACGCAAAGACCCCGTGCGGCCGGATCATTCAGCGGAAGTATCGTGGCATCACCACCCGGGAGTACTACCGACGGTCCGTGGTGGAGCGGGACACGGTGGGTCGGCCGTCCTGCCGTACCGACGGCGGGCGCACGGTGTACGGTGGAGGCGGGATCTATCCCGACGTGGTGCTCAAGCAAGACTCACTGCCGCCGCTCTGGCTCGAGCGGCTCAATGAACAGCTCCTCCCGCTCAAATGGGCTTCCGGATACCTGGGTGCCCACCCCGAGGCGCTCGGCGTCCTGGAGGCTCTCGCGAAGAACCCGGCGCTGCCCGAGGGCGCCTCGGCGGACTTCCGCGCCTTTACCGCGCGCGAGGGGCTGCCGGTCCCCGCGGGAGCGGAGGTGGAGCACTGGCTCCGCGCGGTGCTTCTGCCGCTGCTGGCGGAGGCCAAGTGGGGGGCGGCGGGACTCTACCGGATTTCCGCGGTGCTGGATGGAGAGGTACGGCGAGCCACCGCGACGTTCGGGCAAGCGGCGGCGATCCTGGGGCGGTAAGCCAACTCTCGCGAATCTGTACCTCCCGGCCCCCCGGCAGGCGTCACCCAGACATGACAAACAAACGGCTCGGATTGATACTCGCGGTGGCCGCGGTCACGGCCTGCGCGACGCTGCAGCAGATCGCCGCACTGCGCCAGGTGAACTTCAGCCTGGCCGGGGTGCGGAACGGCCGGCTCGCCGGTGTCGACCTGAGCCGGATTCGTTCGTACTCCGACCTCACCACACTGGACATCGGCCGGGTGGCGCTGGCCGTGGCCCGGAAGGACCTCCCGCTCGCGTTCACGGTGGATGTCAGCGCCCTGAACCCGCCGGAAAACCAGGTGACTGCCACGATGGTTCGGCTGGCCTGGACCCTCCTGCTCAACGACAAGGAGACCATTTCAGGCGTGGTCGACACGACCCTGTCGCTCCCGCCCGGGACATCCGTGGGCATCCCGATGCTCATGCGGCTCAATCTGCTGCAGTTCTTCGATGGTCCGGCCCAGAGCATGGTGGACCTCGCGGCCTCGGTCGCCGGCCTGAGCGGCGACCCGACCCGAATTTCCATTCGCGCCATCCCGACCATCGACACGCCGGTCGGCCGCATCACCTACCCGTCTCCCATCACCATCGTGAGCAGGACGGTCGGCGGATCGCGCTAGTCGAAGAGTTGGGCGATGGGCGCGCGGAGGAAACGCAGCGTCGGCATCGCCGCGCCGAGCATCGCCGCACCCAGCAGGAACCCGGCCAGCCCGGCAATGAGCACCGGGTCCACGGCCGGGATTCCACCCACCAGATTGGTGAGCGACACCCGAAGCACCGCGTAGTAGAGGAACAATCCCACCAGCACGCCCTTGACCCCGGTACCCAGCGTGTGAAACAGCACCCAGCCCAGAATGTCGGAGCGGGACGCGCCGACCGCCCGCCGGGCGGCGATCTCCGCCGAGACCGACCCCACCCACATCCGCATTGTCTCGAAGGTTCCCACGACCGCGCCCACCAGAACCACCATTCCGACCAGAGTGAACCACCGGCCGAACCAGCGCACCGGGAGGGCCGCGGCGGCAACGGCCTCCTCCGGGGTGCCTGCACGCCGCGCGTTCCACCCCGCGCCAACCCGGTTCTCGACGAGCTGTACGAGGGTTGAGGCGGTCATCCCCGGGTCGGACGCGGTGACCAGCAGCTCGGCGGCCGTGGGCGGATGCTGCAGCACGCTTAGATAGATGGTGTCGAGCGGCTCCAAGGCACCGCCCAGCGCGGCGGGCCGGGTGTCTTCCACAACGCCGATCACCCGGTAGGGACGAGTGGGCCAGTCGAGGCCGAGGAAGAGGTGCCGGCCCACCGCGCCCCGGGCCTCGAAGCCCGACCGGGCAAGATGCCGGCTCACCACCGCGACTCGCTCGGTGCCCCACCGGTCGGCCGCGGTGAATATGCGTCCGCTGATCAGGCGGATGCCCTGCGCCGAAAAGGTGGCCGGGCTCACCAGATGGTGCCGCGCGGTGTGCAGGTCGAACCGGAGCCAGATCCCACCGCGAACACACTGCCCGCAGTCGGTGGTGGTATCGTCGACCCGGCCCAGGCCAAGCAGGGTGCCCGGGCTGGAGAGGCTGACGGCGGCGACGCCGGGAGCGCTCCCCAGGCGCTCGAGCAGTGTGGTGATGTTTCGGGCCCGCGCCTCCGGAGATGTTTCGCTCGCGTCGAGCGCCATCAGCACCGTCGGTGCAGTGGAACCGGCTGCCGCCGTGGCTGGTGCCGGCGCGCCGCGGCGCAGCAGCGCCGCACTTCCCATCAGGATCGCGAGGCTCATCGCGAGCTGGAACGCGGGCACGGCGAGCATCACCTGGCCGTCGGCCTGACTCCGCATGAAACGCGCGCCGGAGTAGCGGAGGGGGGCCAGCACTCCCAGAGTGACGACTGCGCCGGTGCATAGCGTCGCGACCCAGGGTAACAGACCGGCACCGGGCACCGTCCCGGGCCAGGCCGCCACCGAGCGACGCAGGAGGAGCGCCGCGGCCGGGAGGCCGACGGCAAGGATCACGAGGAGGAGGATCGTACCCTCCCCGAGGAGCGAGAGCACCAGATCGCGGCGGGTGGCGCCCGCGGCGCGGCGGACCCCGATCTCGGGACCTCGGCCGGCAGCCTGCGCCGTGAACCGGGTGAGCATCGAGATGCCGGCGATGATCAGCGCGCCCCAG
>JANNGX010000224.1:0-2781 GCA_031404115.1 Gemmatimonadales bacterium
GGCCCAGACTCCCGCGGACTCGGTGCTCCCCGTGGACCCGGCGGTCACCGTCGGCACCCTTCCCAACGGCATCCGCTACTACATCCGGGTCAACCATCGGCCCGAAAAGCGGGCCGAGCTCCGCCTCGTGATCAATGCCGGCTCCATCCTGGAGGACGATGACCAGCGCGGGTTGGCCCATTTCGCCGAGCACATGGCGTTCAACGGCACCACCCGGTTCAAGAAGCAGGAGCTGGTGAATTACATCGAGTCCATCGGCATGCGGTTCGGCGCCGATCTGAATGCCGGGACCTCGTTCGATGAAACCGTGTACCAGCTTCAGGTGCCGACCGACAGCGCGCACATCGTGACCCCGCGCCTTCGACATCCTGGAAGACTGGGCTCACGGGGTGACCTTCGATTCCCTCGAAGTCGAGAAGGAGCGTGGGGTGGTGCTGGAGGAGTGGCGGCTGGGTCGCGGGGCGGGGCAGCGCATGTTCGACAAACAGCTGCCGGTGCTGTTCCGGGGGTCCCGCTACGCGGTGCGATTGCCGATCGGCACATCGGAGTGCATTCAGACCTGCAGCCGCGCCGCGGTGCGCCGCTTCTATGCCGACTGGTACCGCCCGGATCTCATGGCCGTGGTGGCGGTCGGAGATTTCGACGCGGGACGCATCGAGGCGCTGATCAAGTCCCACTTCAGTTCCCTTCCCGCCGCGCGTTTGGCGCGGGCGCGCGTTCAGGACACGATTCCGACGCACCGGGTTGCCGAAGTATCGATCGCCACCGATCCGGAGGCGACCAGCACCTCGGTGTCGGTGTACGTCCAGAAGCCGAGCGGAGTCCGTGGCACGGTGTCCGCCTGGCGTGAGGAGATGGTCGAAGGCATTGCCAGCGGTATCCTGAACGAACGGCTCTACGAGCTGACCCAGAAGGCCAACCCGCCCTTCATCGGCGCCGGCGCCGGCCGAAGCGAGCTGGTGCGGAGCGCCGAGGCGTTCAGTTTCGGCGCGGCGGTTTCGGACAGTGGGGTTCGCCGCGGCCTCGAGGCCGTGCTCACCGAGCTGGAGCGGGCGGGCCGCCACGGCTTTACCCAGGCGGAGCTCGAACGCACCCGGGCGGAGTACCTTCGCGGCATCGAGCAGGCGTGGACCGAGCGGGACAAGAGCGAGTCGGGCGGCTTTGCCGAGGAGTACGGACAGCACTACCTGACCGGCAGCGCCATCCCGGGGATCAGCCACGAGTTTGCCCGCGCCAAGGCGGTGTTACCGGGCATCACGCTCGGCGACCTCAACGTCGTGGCTCGGGGATGGCTCGCCGAGGGCGCGCCGGTGATCCTGGTGAATGCACCGGAGAAGAACCGCGCTCTGCTGCCGACTGCCGGCGATCTGCTGGGCCTTTTTGCCTCGGTCAAGCGGGCCGACATCGCCGCCTATTCGGAAACGGTGTCCGCCGAGGCGCTGGTCTCCGCCGCGTTGCCGCCGGTGGCTATCACTGCGGAGCGCCGGGATACTGCCCTGGGTACGGTCGAGTGGATGCTGGCCAACGGCGTCCGCGTCGTGCTCAAACCCACCGATTTCAAGGCCGACGAGCTCCTGCTCCAGGCCGTGAGTCCCGGGGGGCTCTCCCTCTCGGACGACAGTGTCCGGGTGAGCAACCAGTTTGCGGCCCAGGTCGTTTCGTTGAGCGGGCTCGGCGCATTCTCGGCGGTCGAGCTCACCAAGAAGCTGGCGGGCAAGGCGGTGAACGTTTCGCCCTATGTGGGCGCCTACGAGCAGGGTCTCTCGGGCCGGGCGTCTCCCAAGGACGCGGAGACGATGTTCCAGCTCGCGTACCTCTATTTCACGGCGCCACGACTCGACAGCGCCGCCGTCGGCGCCTTCCTGGGAAACGTCCGATCCTCGCTGGCCAATCGGAGCGCCAGCCCGGAGGTTGCGTTCCGGGATACACTGTCGGTTACCCTGGCGCAGCATCACCCCTGGTCCCGGCCGGTGAGCGTGGACATGGTGAACGAGATCCAGCCGGGACGCGCCCTGGATTTCTACCGGACCCGGTTCGCGAACGCCGCCGGCTTCACCTTCTTCCTGGTCGGGACGTTCGACATCGACTCGATCCGGCCGATGGTGCAGCGCTACCTCGGCAATTTGCCGGCGCGGGGCGCGGCCGATCGCGCCTCCGGCAAGGGCATCACCCGGCCCAGCGGCGTGGTGGAGCGCACGGTACGAAAGGGCATCGAGCCCAAGAGCCAGACCGCCCTGGTGTTCAGCGGCCCGGCCGCCTCCGCATCGCGGCAGGAGCGATTCGCGCTCGACGCGCTCGGAGACATCCTGGACATCCGGCTCCGCGAGGAGCTGCGCGAAGCGCTGGGCGGCACGTACGGCGTGAGTGTGGGCGCCTCGGCGACCCGGATTCCCAGGCCCGAGTACACGGTGTCCATCAGCTTCGGCTCCGCCCCGGAGCGGGCCGACTCGCTGGTGGGCGCGATCTTCGTGCAGATCGATTCGCTCAAGGCGAGCGGGCCCCGGCCGGCCGACCTGGCGAAATACAAGGAAACCTCCACCCGAACCCGCGAGACCGATCTGCGCCAGAACGGATGGTGGTTGTCGCTGCTGACCGGCGCCCGCCGCGAGGGCGAGGATCCCGCGACCCGCTTCGCGCTCGCACCGGAGCTGGAACGCCTGACACCCGAGGTGATCCGGGACGCCGCGCGCACCTATCTCAACCGGTCGCGGTACGTGCGGGTTACGCTGTTGCCCGAGGGGCCAAAGCCATGATCGGGATCGCTGTGCTGGCAGTGCTCCT
>JANNGX010000225.1:0-17013 GCA_031404115.1 Gemmatimonadales bacterium
GATGGGCCCGAGTTACGAGACCCCGGCGGAAGTGCGCATGCTCGAGCGGCTCGGCGCCGATGCGGTTGGGATGAGCACGGTGGTCGAGGTGATCGCGGCCCGGGCGATGGGGATCAAGTGCCTTGGGTTGTCCCTGGTGACCAATCCGGGGGCGGGGATCAGCCAGGTCCCGCTCTCACACAAGGACGTCATGGAGACGGCGGGCCGGGCGGGGAAGGAATTGGCGCGACTGGTGGAAAGCATCGTGGAGGGTCTGGGATGAGGTCGAGAGGCTAAGGGGCCTCCTACCCCAGCGGCCCATGCCCCCCGCCCAGCCCCGGGGCTGTCGCAATCGCGCGGTGCACGTACGCCAGCGCATCGTCCACCGCCACCTCGAGCGGCCGGCCCAGGGCCAGTCCGGCGGTGATCGCCGCCGACAGCGTGCAGCCGGTGCCGTGGGTTGAAGTGGTGTCGATGCGCTCTCGGCTCAGGTGCCTGATGCTGTCCCGGGTCACCAGCACGTCCACCAACTGCTTCCCGGGAAGATGACCGCCCTTCACCAGGATTGCGTGCGCCCCACGCTCCAGCAGCAGGCGTCCCGCGCGCTCCATGGCGGCGGGATCATTCACCGGGCTGCCGGTCAGGATCGCGGCTTCCTCCAGGTTCGGGGTGACCAGCGTCGCGAGCGGCAGGAGCCGCTCCAGCACCTCGCGTTCGGCGCCGGGATCCAGCAGACGATCGCCCGAGGTGGCCACCATGACGGGGTCGAGCACATAGGGCCCGAAGCGGTATCGCGCGATGGCGTCGGCCACCGCCACGACCAGCGCGCTGGTGGCCAGCATTCCGGTCTTCAGGGCGGCGGGAGGGAGATCGTCGGCCAGGGCATCGAGCTGCGCGAGGACGATTTCGAGCGGCACCGGGTGCACGGCACGCACTTCGCGGGTATTCTGCGCGGTGACGGCGGTGACCACCGAGGTCCCGAACACGCCAAAGCGCTGAAACGTCTTGAGATCCGCCTGGATTCCGGCACCGCCGCCGGAGTCGGACCCCGCGATCGTGAGGGCAATTCGCATCAATGAGTCACTCGCTGCACACGCTGGTGCGGGATCTGAAACTGGCCCGGGGCCGGGAACGGCGAGGGCTCGCCCTGGCCGAAGGGGTGCGCTTGCTCGAAGAGGCGCTGGCCGCGGGGATTGCCATCCGGCACGTCCTCGCGGGCCCGGCGCTGGAAGCTACCGCACGGGGCGGGGCCCTCAAAGCCGCGCTCCAACAGGCCGGACAGACGGTCGAGTCGGTCAGCGAGAACGAGCTGAGCGAGCTCTCCGCAACGGAGCATCCCCAAGGCATAATTGCGGTGATCGTACCGCCGAAATGGAATCTTGCGGACGTGAAGGCCGGCCCCCGCGCACCGGTGCTGGTGCTGGACGCCGTCCAGGATCCCGGGAATGTGGGCACCATGGTGCGGTCCGCCTTCGCGCTCGGCGCCGCCGGTGTCCTTGCGCTGCCGGGCACCGCGGAGATCACCAATCCGAAGACCCTTCGGGCCACCATGGGCGGGTTTTTCCGTCTGCCCTGTGTGACGGTGGATGAAGCGGCACTGGAGTCCTGGGCCGTGGCGGCCGGCGTGCGGCTGATGGTGGCGGCGGCCGACGGGGCGCCGCCGGAGCGGAATCCAGGATACCCGCTGGCCATCGCGGTCGGAAATGAGGGAGCCGGCACCCGCCCGTCGCTCGACCGCTGGGCCCACGGACGGATCGGCGTTCCGCTCCGTCGGGGCGCGGAGTCGCTCAACGTGAGCATCGCGGCGGGCATTCTCCTCTACGAGGTGACGCGTGAGTGAATCGGCGGTCCTCGCCCTGATCGGCGGGGTGTTCGGGGCGGTCATCGGGAGTTTCCTCAACGTCTGCATCGTGCGACTTCCCGCGGAGCAGTCGGTTGTCTCGCCACCCTCGCGCTGTCCCAGGTGCGGACTGCCGGTGGGATGGCGGGACAACATCCCGGTGCTCTCCTGGCTGCTCCTCCGGGGAAAGTGCCGCGGGTGCCGGGAGCCGATCAGCATACTCTATCCGCTGGTGGAGCTCTCGGTGGCGCTGCTCTGGGCTGCCATGGCCTGGCACTACGGCGTGAGCCTCGAGGCGCTCAAGGGCGCGGTGTTCGGCACGCTGCTCCTTGGCATCGCGCTCACCGACGCGCGCGAGTACATCATCCCCAACGAGTTTACCTGGGGCGGGCTGGCCATCGGCATGGTGCTCGCAGCGGCGTCGGGCGTGGACGGGATCATGGCCGCGGCCATCGGCGCGGCCGTCGGCTACGGCATCCTGTTTCTGGTTGGCGTGCTGGGCACCTGGCTCTTCAAGAAGGAGGCGATGGGCGGCGGCGACGTCAAAATGATGGCGATGGTCGGATCGTTCATGGGGTGGCAGGGTGTCCTGCTCACCATCTTTCTCGGCGCGCTCGCCGGTACTGTGGTTTTCTTGCCGCTCCGGCTCCTCAAGAAGGAGGAGAAGGACGTCCCCTTCGGGGTCTTTCTCGCGATCGGCGCGGCGGTCACCTATGTGGTAGGGCCCGCGTTGATCGACTGGTACCGGCGCTACCTCGGAGCCGGCTGATGCGCCGATTCGGCGCCGTGCTCTTCGTCGGTCTGGCATGTTGCCGGGGCGCCGCCCCGCAGAAACCGCAGGATGGGGATATCGCCCGGCTGGTCGACAGTCTGCGGCCGGTGGTCGAGCGCGCGACCGGGCTGGCGTTCAAGGCGCCGACCCGTTCGGCGATGAAGAGCCGGGAGGAAGTGCACGATTTTCTGCTCGAGAAACTGCGGCAGGAGTTTCCCGCTGAGCGCCAGGAAGGGGTCGAGGCGGTCTACACGCTGCTCGGCCTGCTGCCCGACTCGCTCAATCTCAAGGATCTGCTGCTCGATCTGTACAGCGAGCAGGTGGCGGGCTTCTACGATCCCGCCACCCGCACCCTGTACGGCGTTCGCGGAGCCGAGCCCTCGATGCTGCGCCTGGTGCTGGCCCACGAGCTGGTCCACGCACTGCAGGACCAGTATCTGCCGCTCGATTCGATCATGAAAAAGCAGGCGGATGCCGACCAGCAGACCGCGGCCCAGGCGGTCCTCGAGGGCCACGCGATGATCGCCTCGATCCTGGCGCTCGCGCCCGACCGCGAGCTCATCCGGCAGCCGCAATTCTGGGCGATGGCTCGCGAGCAGGTTCGCAGCTCGGCATCGTCGATGCAGGTGTTCGCGAAGGCGCCGCTGGTGCTCCGGGAGGGGATGATCTTTCCCTACCTCAACGGCGCCGAGTGGATGCGCTGGTGGGATTCAGCGCGCGCCGGGCGTCCGCTGCCGACTGTGGCGGAGCTGCCGCGCTCGACTGAGCAGATACTCCACGCCGACCGCTACGACCGGGGAGACCAGCCGGCGCCGGTTCGATTTGACGACCCCGAGAAGGCGCTGTATGAAGACACCCTCGGCGAGCGGGAGATCCAGGTGCTCGCCGCCGTGCTGCGTGGCGGAGGGGAGGTGCTGGACAATGCCATCGGTTGGGGAGGCGACCGGTTCCGGGCCTATCGCACGCCGGAGGGTCCCGCGCTGGTCTGGTATATCGTCTGGGACGACGAGGCCGCCGCCGCACGATTCATGGGAGGCCCCGGCGCGAGGCTGGGGGAGCGCCACCGCCCGGGTTACCGAACCTCTGTGACCCGTGTCGACGGTGCGGCCTGGCCTGCCATTCGGGTGGTCATTGCTCCGGTGGGGTGGGGACGGTGGGGGAGGATTCCGGGGGTTCTCCCGTAGGAGGGCTCCCTCACGAAGACCGCGCCTTCTCGATCCGCCCGAACTCCGGGCTCGCACGCTGGGCCTCGATCTCGTCGAGCCGGGGGGCTGAACTATCGGGTCCGGGCGACGTCCTGCAGGTAGAGCAGAATCTTGCTGGTCTGCTCGCCGTTCGGCAGCGACACGTTCATGCGCTCCATGTTGCGCTCCATGCGCAGGAACACCGACGGCCAGTCTCCCGATGCGTGGATATTGATGTCCGGGAGGGCATGGCAGCGGCTGCAAATGATGGCGAAGTCTTCCCGCCCCGGCCCCTTGGGCAGCGCGGCGCCGCTCACCTGCAACGCGTTCGTCATGAGATACCGCACGACCGTGCCCCGCTCTCCTTCATTCGTTGTGCGGATCCCCAGCGAATCCGGCAATCGGTCCATTCGCAGCCACATCCGGCGGAGCACTCGCGGCCAATCCGTGGCGCTGTGCATGGCGGGAGAAGGCAGCGAGTGGCATTGACCGCAATACTGCGCGACCAGAGTAGCGCCAGGCGACGCCGGCTCCGCCAGATCGCCCGGAGTGATGCCGGGCGGCGGCAGGGCCACCTTTGCCGCCGCCAGAAGCAGTGCGTCGGCGCGAGCATCTGCGGATGACACCGCTGATTCGGCGGCGGAGGTCGCCGGGACGCTACCCGAGCTGCGACAGGCAGTCCCGACCAACAGGAGGGCTGGCGCAAGAAGCGAAAGGCGCATGATCACACCTCCTTCCCGGGCAGCTGCCTGCTCTCCTGCGAATCACTGCTGCAGGCGAGCGCTGCGGCGCGGATTGTGAATGAATATGCGCGAACGGCGATGAACTCCCTATGAGATATTGTGCAAGAGAACTTCATCCCGGTTTGATACATTCCTCACAAAGCGCCTGTGGTGCAGACAAGAACGGGACGGTTGATCGGACGCAGCGCTGGCGCTTCGCCCTGGAGCTACGACCGGTTCAACAAGCGTGACTTCCGCACGCCGGAGCCGCTCCGGACACCCGGCGAGCCGCTACGAAGCGGCCGGCCGGATGTTCTGGTTACGCCGAAACCGATTTGCCGGGTCGAACTTGTTCTTCACCGCGACAAGACGCGGGTAGTTGGCACCGAACGCTGCTTTGACGGCTGGTTCGCCTTCGCTGCTCAGGAAGTTCGCATAGATTCGGCCGCCCGAGTACGGCTGTAGCGCGTCCCCCGTGTCGGCGGCCCACGCCATGGGGGCCGCTGCTGCCGTGGAATCCCCCCAGCCCGATGAAACCCAGACATGCAGGGCTCCAGGCTTGCGAAGCTCGAATGCGGTCGCATCCGGCGCGATTCGGCACACCATCCCATGCATGTAGTGATCGAATCCGATGGCGGATACGGGAGAAGAAGCTTGCGCGATACGGCCAAGCGCGACATCGATTGCCTCGTCAGACAGCCGTTCGAGATAGCAACCTCTGGTTGTGTTGAACTCCGTCGGGATGGCCTCACCGTAGGGCGGCATCGTGAACGTATCGATGAAAGCCCTAGGCTGTACCGTGTCGCGTACCGGGCCCGCGACGGTGCGCAGCGGGCGGACCAGCTTCTCCGCCTCCTTCAGGTCACCCGAACAACAGACGATCACGTGAAGCAGTCGGTCGCTCCCGGCCATCAAGTAAGCCAGCGCCTGGAGCTCGTCGGAGGCTGCCGCCATGAAGTCGCGGTAGAAGCGGAGTACGGCGCGGGCGTCCTGAAGCCGATAGGTGAACCCGCCGGCGAGCACCTCGTTGACTGGGTGCAACCGATACTCGAACGACGTCGCGATTCCGAAATTGCCGCCGCCACCACGAATCGCCCAGAACAGATCCGGGTTGCGGCTCTCGCTGGCAATGATGGAACGGCCATCTGCGGTGATCAGCTCGGCCGCGAGGAGATTGTCGCAGGTGGCTCCGTACTTGCCCGAGAGCCAGCCGAGGCCGCCACCGAGAGTGAGACCAGCGATACCGACCGTGGGGCACTCTCCAAGGACCGGTGCCAGGTGGTGGCGACTGGCCGCCGAGACCAATTCATGAGAGATGACGCCGGAAGAGGCCCGAACCGTGCGCTTGCCCGGATTGACGGCGATGCCCTTCATTGTCGAAAGATCGATCACGAGGCCGTCGTCGCAAGTGCTCCAGCCCGAAAAGCTGTGGCCACCGGATCGTACCGCGACGATCAAGTCATGTCGGTGCGCGAATTCGAGACATCGCGCGACGTCTGCACCTCGTGCGCATTGTGCGATCATCGCCGGTCGCTTCGCAGTCATCGGATTCCACGTCATGACCCGCCGTGCCGTGTCATACACTGGGTCGGCTGGCAAGATGAGGCGTCCCCTGAGGCTAGCGCGAAACTTCCGCATTGCAGCAGGATCGAGTTGGGTCGTAGCGGCGCGGCCGAACCGCAGGGGGACCGCCGTTAACGCAAGCGTGGTGCCGGATATGACAGCCTGCTTGATGAACTGACGACGGGTTCTCATCGTCTTCCCCTTTTGCATGGAAGGTACCGGCGTGCCCAGGAACGCTGTCGAGGAGCATGTGCGAACGTGCGGGCGCGCGAAAGCATAGCGCGCGGGGCGTGAAGGCACGGTGAATCGGGAATGAAGTGCCTGGCGGGCGACGCTGGTAGCGCCGCTGGAGGTGCTGCAGGGGAATGATGCAAGAGGCTACGAGGCGATGAGGCTAAGAGGCTAGGAAAGAACTCTTAGCCTCCTAGCTTCCTAGTAGTACTAGAAGCTATCTCATAAATACTGGCGTGGGACCGGAGCGGCTATAGATTGAGAGTCCGTCACCGGGAGCCCGCGCCTCATGGATCTGACCGACGAGCAGTGGGCCGTGTTGGAGCCGTTGTTGCCGCGCCGGCAGCGGCCGCGCCGCGTGCGGCGGGGCCGACCGTGGCAGGATGCCCGCGCGGTGCTCGACGGCATTCTGGGGATTCTGCGCACGGGGGCGCCCTGGGCCGATCTGTCCGAGCGCTATCCGCCCTACCAGACCTGCCATCGAGGCTTTCAACAGTGGGTGCGCGCCGGCACGTGGGATCACCTCCTCCGCGCGCTCGCCGCCGATCTGGCCGAGCGGGGCCGGTTGGATCTGCGCGAGGGCTTCATCGACCGCCCCTTCGCAGGGGCGAAAAAAGGGGCTCCTGTGTCGGGAAAACCAAGCGGGGCACGGGGACCAAGATCATGGCAATGGCAGACGGCGCTGGTCTTCCTCTCGCCGTCAGCATCGCCCGTGCTTCGCCCCACGAAGTCACGCTGGTCGACGCGACGCTCGAGGCCTGCTTCGCCCCCGCCCTCCCCGACCGACTGATCGGCGACAAGGCGTATGACAGCGATGCGCTGGACGCCCGGTTGCACGACGAGCGGGGCATTGCGCTCATCGCGCCCCACCGGAGGAACCGGCGGCGACCGCCGACGCAGGACGGCCGGCCGCTGCGCCGGTATCGTCGTCGCTGGCGCGTGGAACGGCTGCACGCCGGGCTCCAGAACTTCCGACGCCTCGTGACGCGGTACGAATATCACGCGGACAACTTCCTCGGTTTCGTCCAGCTCGGGTGCCTTGTGATCCTGCTCCGGTATTTGTGAGATGGCTTCTAGCCTCTCATCCAAATATCCGCGGTACCACATAAATCAGCAGCCCCACCAATCCGCCCACGAGCGTCCCATTGATCCGCACGTACTGAAGGTCCCTCCCCACGGCCAGCTCGAGCCGGCGGGAGGTTTCTTCCGGATCCCAACGGGCCACCGTCTGTGCAATCAAGTCCGCCACTTCATGCCGGTGCTTCTCGATCGTGTCCACCAGCACGTTGATGCCGAAGCTCTCGATCTCCGCCAGCAGCTCCGGGTTGGTGAGCAGGGTCTTGCCGAAGGCGCTCACCCCGCGGGCCAGCGGGCCGGGCTCGTCCCCTTCGGTCCGGGTCGCATAGCCCTGCACGGCGCGGCGGGTCGCTTCCCAGACCCAGTTCGACAGCTCCTCGATCGCCGGGTCACTGAGCCATTCGTCCTTGAGCGCCTCGGCCCGTGCGCCGGTCTCAGGTGAATGTTGCAGCCGGTCGACCAGCTCGCGAAGCTTGTGATCGAAAGAAGCGCGCAGCGGGTGGGCCGGATCATGGCTGACGTCCTGGAGCAGCTGCTCGATCGCGCTCAGGATGCGATGGTAGATCTTCTCGTCGACCACACCGGGCACCCACCACGGGCTGCTCTCCTTGATGCGCTTCCGGATCAGCTCGCGATTGGCCTCGACCGCCTGCGCCGCGAGGCGGATGGCCTCGTTGAGCAGTTCCTGGTGCCGGTCACCCGCCACCACCAGCGCCAGCGTCTTGCCCAGCACCGGCGCCACCCGCGTGGCGTGGATGCGGTCCTTGGCCCCCTGCTGGATCAGCTCCCTGATCTTGTCGTCCGGAAGCGCCTCGAGGGTCTTGGCCACCCCGCTCGCGAGCTGCATCGCGACGCGCTGGGCGTTTTCCGGCTGCGAGAGCCATTCCGCGGCGCGATGTGCGATGCCCATGCCTCGCAGTTTGGCCGAGACGGCATCGCGCGCCAGGAAGTGGTGCTGCACGAAGTTCCCGATGATTCGGCCAATGCGGTCCTTCTGCCGGCCTATGATCGCGGTATGGGGAATCGGAATGCCGAGCGGATGCCGGAATAGCGCGGTGACGGCAAACCAGTCGGCCAAGCCACCCACCACCGACGCTTCCGCGGTCGCCCGGACGTAGCCAAGCCACGGATACTGCGGCTCGAAGAATCGGGCGGCCACGAAGATCGCCGCCGCGAGCGCCAGCAGGCCGGTTGCCCGGCGTTTCATGGCGTCGAGCTGGGCCTGGCGCGCCGCGTCGTCGGGGCGCGGTTGAAAAGGTGTGGTCAAGCTGCCGAGCCGTTGAGACGCAAGGACGCAAGGACGCAAGGATACGGCCTTTCTCTGCGAGATTACGGCGGCTCCAGGGACCGGGTCTCCAACCACCTTACTGCCATGATGCCGTACGAGCGGTTGCACGCCTGGCGACGATCTCACGCTCTCGTCCTGGCCATCTACCAGAGCACCCGTGGTTGGCCGGTGGAAGAACGGTACGGCCTGACTATTCAGGCCCGCCGTGCCGCCGTGTCGGTCACAGCTAATCTAGCGGAAGGGTCCGCCCGTTTGGGTGGCCGTGAGCTGAGGAGATTCGCGGACATCAGCCTTGGTTCTCTCTCCGAACTGTCCTGCCTGCTCCGGATCGCCCGAGACCTCAACTATCTCTCCCCTGAAGAATTCGCACACCTCGACGAAATGAGAAACTCGACGGGAAAGGTCTTGCTGGGGCTTGCGCGTGCGGTGGGAGGGACCATTCGGCGGTAGGACCGTCCTTGCGTCCTTGCGTCCTTGCGTCCTTGCGTCCTTGCGTCCTTGCGTCCTTGCGTCCTTGCGTCCTTGCGTCCTTGAGTCCTTGCGTCCTTGCGTCCTCGCCTCTTACTCCACCGTTTTCCTGAACCTCCGCACACTCAGCGCGATCAGCCCCACTGAGAAACCTACTAACACCAGCCCCTCGCGCCAGAGCGATTCGAGACCCACCCCGCGCAGCAGGATCCCGCGTAACACCCGGAGGAAATAGGTCAGCGGCAGGGCGGCCCCCAGCCACTGCGCCGGCTCCGGCATGGCCTCGCGGGGAAACATGAATCCCGACAGGAGGATGTTGGGCAGCAGAAAGAGAAATCCGAGCTGCATGGCCTGCGCCTGGTTCTGAACCACCGTCGATACGAAGAGTCCGATCGCCACGCTCGCCAGCACGAACGGGAGCGCCACCAGGTACAGGGTCGGCACGCTGCCCCGGATCGGCACATCGAACAGCACCCAGCCGAGGATCAGGATCACGGTGATCTGCACGTATCCCACCAGCAGGAACGGCAGAATCTTCCCCATCATCAGTCCGGTCTTGCTGATCGGCGTCACGATGAGCTGTTCCAGCGTGCCGCGCTCACGCTCCCGGACCAGGGAAATGCTCGCCACGATGATCATCGTCACCGACAGCAGCACGCCGATGATGCCGGGCACGATGTACACCGCGCTGCGAAGGGTGGGATTGTACCAGGGGCGCACCCGCACTTCGATGGCTGGGGAGACGCCCCGGATCGCCGCCAGCGCCTGGGACCGCACGGCGCCCGCCAGCCCGGCGCCGCTGATGGCCGCCGAGGAGGCCAGCGGGTCGGCCGCGTCGACCACGATCTGGGCGGTGGCGGTCCGTCCCCGCTTGATGTCGCGCTGAAAATCGGGAGGAATCACGATCCCTGCCTTCGCGTCGCCTCGGGCAATGACCGCTTCCAGCCGGCTCCGGTCCTGCACCGTGCCGGCGAGGTCGAAGTTGCCGGTATTGATCATCGCCTGCACGAATCGCCGGCTCTCCGGCGATTGCGACTCGTCCAGGACGAGGGTCGGGAGGTGCCTCACCTCGGTCTGGATTGCGTAGCCGAACACTGCCAGCTGGATGGCCGGGATACCCACCATCATCCCGAGCATGAACTTGTCCCGCCGCATCTGGATGAACTCCTTGCGGAGCATCGCCCAGAAGGACCAGCGTTTGACCCGTTCGGAGAGGCTCATGCGACCGCGCCTTCATCACGCCGCTGCATCTCGATGAAGACTTCCTCGATCGTCGGCAGTCCGAACCGGGTGGTGATCTCGTGCGGCGTGCCCACTCCGATCAAGTGGCCCCGGGAGAGAAATGCGAGCCGGTCGCACCGCTCCGCTTCATCCATGTAGTGTGTGGTGACCAGCACCGTGATCCCCGTCTTGGCCTGCCGGCCGATCAGCTCCCAGAACAGCCGGCGCGAAGCCGGGTCCACCCCGGCCGTCGGCTCGTCGAGGAACACCAGATCGGGTTGGTGCGTCGTGGCGCAGGCCAGGGCCAGCCGCTGCTTCCATCCGCCGGACAGCGTCCCCGCGAGCTGATGGACCCGGGCGGACAGGCGGTACTCCTCGATCTGTAGGCCGATGCGCCGCTTGCGGTCTTGGCCGACGATGCCGTAGAGGCCGGCGTAGAACGCGATGTTTTCCTCGACGGTCAGGTCGTCATACAGTCCGAATTTCTGGGACATGTAGCCGATCCTCCTTCGCGCTCGCTCCGGCTCGCGCACCACATCGACGCCCACCACGGTCGCGCTTCCCGAGGTGGGGGCGATGAGCCCCGTCAGCATGCGGATCGTGGTCGTCTTGCCGCTGCCGTTGGGGCCGAGCAGGCCGAAGACTTCGCCACGGCGGACCTCGAGGTCGAGGTTGTCCACCGCCACGCTGCCGCGGTACTCCTTGCGGAGCCCCCGGGTCACGATGCCGAACTCGCCGCTCGACGGCGTGCTCACCGCACCGAGTCTCCCGTCCGCCCCAGGCGCACCGTCACCCAGAGCCCCGGATGCGGCGCCTCGGCCGGATTGGCGAACTCCACCTTCACTCCGAACATCAGATCGGCGCGTTCCTGCTCGGAGAGCGCCACTCGTGGCGTGTACTCGGCCTTGGGGTTGATCGCCACGACGCGCCCCGCCATGGTGCGGCCGTCTTCCGTCACCACCTCCGCGGCGCTCCCCACGGCGAGGCCCGTCACCCGCGACTGCGGGACGAATACTCGCACGTAGGGACGGGCGGTCTCTCCGATGGTCACCACCGGTACGTTGGGCGCCAGTCCTTCGCCCGGTTCGGCATTGCGCGAGAGGACAATGCCGGCCACCGGCGTAACCAGCACCAGATCCGCGGCCCGCGCCTCGATTTGGGCCAGCGCGGCGCGTGCGTTGGCCAGGTCGGCCCTCCCCGCCGCAATCCGCTCGGGCCGGGTCCCCGCCTTGAGGAGCCGCACCGCCTCCTCGCTGGCGGAAAGCCTTGCCCGCGCCACGCGGTCAGCGGTGACCGCATCGTCGAAGGTCTGCCTGCTCAGCACGTCCCGCGACGCCAGCTCCCGGATTCGGCCGAGCTCCCGCGTGGCGCGCTCCAGCTCGGCGGATGCGGCTCCGACCTCGGCCTCGGCGCGCCGCACTTCCTCCGGGCGGGACCCCGATTCCAGATCGCGCAAATTCGCAGAGGCCGCGGCGACGCGTGCGCCCTGCCCCGCCAGCGTAGCACTCATTTCGATCTGCGAGAGCAGGGCCACCGTGTCGCCCGACTGCACCGCGGCGCCCTCCTCGACCCGGATCGCTATCACCCGCGCGGCGCTCATGGCGCCGAGATCGATCTCGGGCACTTCGACCGTGCCGCGGGCGTCATAGGCCGCAGGCGGGGTGCTGGTGCAGCCGGCCCCGAGGAACATCAGAAGAGGCAAGACTCGTCGGGAATTCATGCGCGGGGCTCCACGGGTGACAGGGCGCGCACGGCAAAGTCACCGGCGTGAAGGCCGAAAGCACGGGCCGTGTCTTCGGACACCCCCCCTGGAGCGAGGCCGAAGAAGATCGCGATCGCGGGTCGCGCAATCAGGAAGTAGACCACCTGGGAAATCGTGCTCACCGCGGCGTAGCGCGGTTCCACGTCGGCGCGGAAGATCCCATCACGCTGGCCTCGCTCGATCACCCCGCAGAGGCGATGAAAGAGCCCGGCCGCGAGCCTGAGGACCACTTCCTCGGCCTGCTTGGCTTCATGGTCGATCATCTCGCGTACGAAGAGTTTGGGCATGTTGGGATGGCCGAGCAGGAATTCGACCTGGGCTCCCACCAGTGCCCGGATGGCGTCAGCGGGGGCCGCGGTGGTTTCGATCACCTCGGTTCCCCGAACCGCCAGACCCATGACGAGCCGCTGGAGCACGGCCTTGTAGAGTTCCTCTTTGCTGCCGAAGTAGTAGTAAAGCAGGGCGGGGTTGAGCCCGGCCTCCGCCCCGATCTCCTTGATGGTGGTCGGCCCGAACCCTTGCCGCGCGAAAAGGGACTCTGCGGAGTCGAGGATCTGGTCGCGGGCGACCGGGTTTGGAGCGATACCGCTCATATTGGGTTAATTAACCAATCGATTAATCAATCCGCAAGGGGAGCGCCGCCGCCTGCTCGCCTCCTGGCCGCTTACTCCAGCACCTCCCGGATCACCGTCCCGTCCGTGTCCGCTAGCTGGGCCCCGATCAGGGCGGCCATCGTGGGAGCCAAGTCCAGGATCGAAACTGTGCGGCGCATGGTGCCTGGCCGGATCCCGCCCCCGGCCGCAATGAAGAGTCCGCCGATTCGATGGTCGCCGGTGCGAGTGAAGTGATTCGTGCCCTCCACCGCGCCGATTTTAGGCGAATGGACCCGGACCACTGCCGCGGCGCCGCCCCCGTGATGGCTGCTCCCGGTGGGCGCGGCGTCATCCCAATCCAGCAACAGGTCCGGAAGGTTCCCGAGGCGGTTTCCCTCGAAGAGGTCGGCGGTTCGCGCGACCCGGCGGATCACCGGCCGGCCGGTTCGCTCGTCCACAATCTCGAGGAGATCGCGCGCGAGCGCCTGGCAGAACGCCTCCGCTTCCGCCCCCGGCCTGAGGAGTCCGTTGGGTTCCCGGCCCACCAGGTTGAGCCGGATCCCCGCCGTGAGGTGGCCGTTGCGGACCACGAAACACTTGCTGCGCCGCGGGTCTGCAGCGATGGCTGGAAGCGCGGGGAGGGCCTCGATCCGTGGGCGCAGTCGCACGCGGGGGGGAGCGACGGCTTCGCGCAGGGTTCGCGGCAGCCAATGCCAGATGCGCCGCGCCGCACCGATCGCGGAGGCCCGCGGCGCCGGCCTGGACGCGCCGTCCGGGACGGCGGCCGACGCGCCGAGTCGAAGCAGGACGTCCGGCAGGAGGAATTGCGCGCCGTACCAATACGACATGCCGTGCGCCGTGACCACCAGCACCTGCGCGCCACCCGCCGCCTCGACCACCCGGCCGATGGCCTTGTCGATGGCGACGTACACGGCACGCAGCGGGTCGCCGAGGGCCGCCGCCATCCCGGCATCATGCGCCGGGTGTTCCGGATCGTGGAGATGCCAGGTCTGGTGCCCGGCGCAATGCGATTCGGTGAACACCTGCATCAACAGATCCCAGCCACCCTTCGCCAGGAAATGCGCCGTGAGCTCGGCCCGTATCTCAATGCCATGGACCAGGTCGTCGATGAGGGAGCGGAAGTCGTGAAGGCTCCGGCGCAGGCCATCGCAGGAGTGCTTCAGCGGATAGGCGCCCCATTGTGCCGTCACCTCATCCCGCATTTCGGGCGGGGAGCTGCTGAAGGCAGACAGCGCCTCGATGCCGCTCCAGTCGACGAGTTGCATCCCGTTGATGTTCGGGTCGAGCTCGGTCAGCGGCACATCCAGGATGGCGAGACGCTTGCCGGCGCGGCTCAGCGCGGACCAGAAGGGTTCGTGCTCG
Source organism: Gemmatimonadales bacterium (assembly GCA_031404115.1). Classification (GTDB taxonomy): domain Bacteria; phylum Gemmatimonadota; class Gemmatimonadetes; order Gemmatimonadales; family GWC2-71-9; genus JABFSM01. The sequence continues at coordinate 14,084 of JANNGX010000225.1, forward strand.
ACCCTGGGGTGATGGTATTCGTAGGTCCCGGGTTTGAGCTGGACCGTATAGTGCCAGCCGTGCCGCGCGGGTGTGACGCCGGTGTACAGGGAGGGCCAGGTCGCGCCCACCAGGAATCCCTCCAGGCTTCGCGTCTCGCCCACGAGCCCGCGCGCCATCAGCGCACCGAGGTGGGGCATGGTTCCGTCAGCCCCCCAGCGCCGCAGCAGATCGGGGTTGGCGGCGTCGATGCCCAGCACGAGCAGTTTCGCCGGCGGGGCGCTCATGCCGGCCGCCGACGCGCCAGCGCCGCGGGAACGCGACGTGTATACATCAGCGCAGGAAATACATCGCGGTGGACCGCACGCCGCCTACCGGAGCCTCTGCATGGAGCTCGATGCCAGCCGATTGCCCGACGGATCCGTGCTCGACGCCGACCTGTGCATCGTCGGCGCCGGACCCGCTGGCATTGCGTTGGCCCGTGAATTCATTGGACACGGCCTGTCGGTTCTCCTGCTGGAAAGTGGCGGGCGGAACTCGGAGGAGTGGCCCCAGACCCTGAATATTGGCGCGGTGCACGGCGATGATGTCACCGGGCTCCGTACATCCCGCCACCGCCAGGTGGGCGGCACGGCCTCACGCTGGAACACGCCGGCCGACGGGGTCAGCGGAGCTAAATATGCGCCACTCGACCCCTGGGACTTCGATCCGCCACGGAGCGGACTTCCCACCGGCTGGCCGATCCGGCACGATGTGCTCGATCCGTTCTACCGGCGGGCGCAGACGGCGTGCCGACTCGGCCCCTTCCAGTACGAGGCCCGGGACTGGGCCAGCCCGCGGCGGGCGCCGCTCACGATGTCCGGCGATGCGTTCGCCACGCGAATCTATCAATTCGGCAGCGGCCGGCCATTCACGGCAATCTACCCGGGAGAGATTCGCGAGTCCGCCAACGTGCGGCTTTGTCTCCATGCCACGGTCTGCCGGCTGGCGCACGACGGGAGGGGCGAGCGCATTGTCGAAGCCCGGGTCGGGACGCCGAACGGCCGGTGGCACACGGTCCGCGCGGAGACATTTGTTCTGGCAGGTGGCGCCATCGAGGTCCCTCGCCTCCTTCTGGTATCCGGCCTGGGCAACGCGCTGGTGGGCCGCTGCTTCATGGAACACCCGCGTGACAACGCCCTGACCCTCGTCCCGGCCAGTCCGGAGATATTTACCCACGCCGGCTTCTACGATGCGCACGCCGCCGCCGACGGCACGATCGTGGGGGGTCGGCTGGCGCTTTCCGAGCGCTCGGTCCGGGAGCGGGGCCATCCCAATGCCTCGCTGACCCTCCTGCCCCGCTTGAGAGTGGCGGCACCCGCCCGGGGCGTGCTGGGACGGGTGGGTCGGCGGCTTCGGGAAATCGCTGCGCCACCTCCACGCGAAGGTTACGGCTGGTCGAACCGGTCCAAACCGGCGCGGTTCTTCGACGCTTTCCGGATCCTGGTGAACTTCGAGCAGCGGCCCAGCCCGGATAATCGGGTCACGCTGGGTCGAGAGCGGGATGCCCTGGGGATGCCGCGTGCGGCGCTCCATTGGCGGTGGCGGACCGAGGAGAAGGAGGGCGTGGCCCGCCTCCGCTCCTTCCTGAAGGCGTCGCTCGAGTCCGCCGGGCTGGGCCGGGTTGAAATCGAGTCCACACTCCCCATCGACCCCAACGCCCACCACCATGCCGGCACCACCCGGATGGCGGAGAATCCCGGGAACGGGGTGGTCGATCCTGAGGGCCGGGTTCATGGCTCCCGGAACCTGTTCGTCGCGGGGGCCGCGGTCTTTCCCACGGTGGGGTTTGCCAACCCCACCCTGACCGTGGTGGCCCTGGCCCTCCGACTGGCGGATCACCTCAAGGCCCGGGGCTCGGGTTGAACCCGCGAGCTAACCCTGCTAGATTTCAGGGCTTATGTTCGATGAGCTGTCATCCAAGCTCGGCGCCGCGCTTTCGCGTCTTACCGGCCGCGGCGTGCTCAGCGAGGACGCTGTTCGCGAGGGCCTCCGCGAAATTCGCCGGATTCTCCTCGAGGCCGATGTCAGCTTCGATCTGACCCGTGAGTTTCTGGAGCGGGTCCAGGAAAAAGCGGTTGGGCAACAGGTCATCAAGTCGGTGCGGCCGGGGCAGCAGCTCGTCAAGATCGTGTACGATGAGCTCGTCGGCATGCTGGGCGAAAAGCAGGCGCCCATCGCCCACGCCACCGTGCCTCCGACGGTCATTTTGCTGGTCGGGCTGCAGGGATCCGGCAAGACGACCACCGCCGGCAAACTCGCCAAGCGGCTCAAGCTGGAGCAGAAGGCACCGTTCCTGGTGGCCGCCGATATCTACCGGCCCGCCGCTGCCGAGCAGCTGGAAACGCTGGGCCGCCAGGTGGACGTGGGCGTCTACCGTGAGGATGGCCAGACCGACGTGGTCAAGCTGGTGAAGCACGGGCTCGAGGCCGCCGCCAAGGCCCGCGCTCGGACGGTGCTGGTGGACACCGCTGGCCGCCTTCAGATCGACGAGGAGATGATGGGGGAGCTCACCCGGCTCAAGGCCGCGGTCGGCCCCCACGAAATCCTCCTGGTTGCGGACGGGATGACCGGCCAGGATGCCGTGCGGATCGCGCAGGGCTTCCACCAGGCGCTGGGCATCACCGGGGTGATCCTCACCAAAATGGCCGGCGATGCGCGCGGCGGCGCGGCGCTCTCGATCTACGGGGTGACGCGCGCGCCGATCAAGTACGTCGGCACCGGTGAAAAGCTCGATGCGCTCGAGCCGTTTCACCCCGAGCGGATGGCGGGGCGGATCCTCCAGCAGGGCGACATTCTCACCCTGGTGGAAAAGGCCCAGGCCAACGTCGATGAAGACGAGTCCAAGCGGCTCGCGAAGAAGGCGATCTCGAAGAAGGGCCTGGATCTCCAGGACTTCCTTGCCGCCATGA
>JANNGX010000226.1:0-7768 GCA_031404115.1 Gemmatimonadales bacterium
TGTCCCTGGCCGAGATCAACGCCGGCTACCGGAATCTGATAGAATTGCTCCGAGGTCTCGACAAGACCGGCACGTTTCAGATCGCGAATTCGATCTGGGCCGATGCCGGCGTGACGTTCCTGCCGAGCTTCTTGTCGGCGGGCAAGACCCACTTCGACGCCGAGGTGCAGTCGCTCCCATTCAACGCCCCGTCGACCCTTGGCACGATCAACAACTGGGTGAAGTCCAAGACCAGCGGCAAGATCCCAGCGATTCTGGACGACATCGCGGCCGACGAGGTGATGTTCCTGGTCAACGCGATCTACTTCGAGGGGAGCTGGCGCGTCGCGTTCGACCGCAAGCAGACCACCAACCTGGCATTCACTCCGGCCACGGGCGCCGTGCAGAGCGTGCCCACCATGTCGCTCCGGCCGCAAGTGCACCGATACACCAGCAGCCGCGACTTCGAGCTGGTGGAGTTGCTCTACGGCAACGGGGCCTTCGCGATGGACATCGTGCTGCCCCGCCCTGATCGGACGCTCGCGGATGTTACCGCCGGGCTCGACGCGGCGCGGTGGAACGAATGGATCGCCGGCCTGCACGACCGGGAGATTGCGCTCGCGATGCCCAGATTCACCATGGAGTTCACGCGGACCCTGAACGACGACCTCAAGGCGATGGGGATGCGGATCGCCTTCGACCCCCAGCGCGCCGACTTCGCGGGAATGGCCAACGTGCCACCGGGGACCCTCTATATCACCAAGGTCGCGCATAAGACCTTCGTGGACGTGAACGAAGAGGGTACCGAGGCCGCCGCGGCGACCTCGGTGGGGATCGGCCTCGTCTCGGCCCCGCCGATGATGCAGATCAACCGACCGTTCCTGCTGGTGATCCGGGAGCGGCTGACCGGCATGATTCTGTTCGTGGGGCAGCTGACACGAGTACCGCAGTGAACGGTCCCTGACGACCTAGACCGACGCCGCCGCCACGCTCGACGACACGACGCGGTTCCGGCCCAGCGCCTTGGCGTGAAACAGCCGGGCGTCCGCGGTGTGGAGTAAATCGTCCGGGTCTTCGCCGTCCGCGGGCCAGCAGGCCACGCCGGCGCTCACCGTCACCCGGACGCTCTCGGTCCGCTTGGGCACCTGGATCGGCTCGGCGGCCACTGCTTCGCGAATAGCCTCCAGTCGCTTCCGCGCAGCATTGAGCGACGTTTCCGGCATCACCAGCACCATTTCCTCCCCACCATAGCGCGCCACAAGATCGCTGCGCCGTACTCCGCGCTGGATCGTCTCTGCCACTTTCCTGAGCGCCCGGTCGCCCGCGGCGTGCCCGTAACTGTCGTTGAAACCCTTGAAATGGTCGATGTCGACCATCGCGACCGCGAAATGGCGGACGTACCGCGTGGAGCGGCGCACCTCGCCGGTGAGAAAATCTTCGAAGTAGGCCCGGTTGAAGAGGCCGGTCAGCCGGTCGCTGTTGGACGACCGACGATGGCGCTGCAGTCGCACCACGATGCCGGTGCAGAGCGCTGTGTGCAGCCCGAGGAGAACGACTCGGGACACCTGGTCGCTCCAAAAGAAACGGCCGTAGACCCAGGGCGAATATCGGGGCGAATCGAGATCGTGCAGCGCGGTGGCAAGGGCGATGACCCCGATGTACTCGAGGATGGCCACCCCCCCGGCGATGACCGACACCCGGACGTCGTACCGCAGGCAGGTAGCGGCGATGGCCAAAAAATAGGCCTCGAAGGTGACCTTGCTGTTCACCGCCTGGTGCGGATCGCCGATGAGGCTGAAGCCGATCAGACCCGACGAGACCAGGGTCACGTCCATGAGACTGGTGGCCAGCGGCAGCCACGGCTGGCGATGCCCCTGCTGGACCACCTGGTAGGCGAGGAGGGCGATCAGCACCGCGAACAGCGTCACCCCGAGCCCGGTCAGATGGGTGGCCCGCTCCTCGGGGCGCGCGATGCTCAGGTTGATCACCGAAACGGCCAGCAACACGACGGTCAGCGCGAGCCGTACCCTGGCAATCAGCAGCTCGGCGCTGTTACCCGCGTCCAGCAGGTATGCGTCGGGCTCCGCCCACAACTCGGCGAAGCGCGTCCGGAGCGCCTTCAGTCGATCCTGGATCACATCAAGCGGTACTTCGGCCCGCTGCCGCCTTCACGGGGAGTCCAGCGGGGGCCCAGCACATCGGTCGCCTTGCAGTCGATACAATTCGGCGGATTTACCCGGAGGCCGTCAGCGGTCCGCTCGTAGACCCCTGCCGGGCAGACATGGGCATAGAAATCGGCGACGTCAGCCGTGATCTCGGACCCTACCAGCAGGTGGGAGGGAATGGTATCGCGGGTCGCATTGCCGGACTTGAAGACTGCATCCAGTTTGCTGAAGGTGAGCGCGTTGTCGGGCTTGAACGGCTCGCGCGACTCGAGCCGTCTCGGCTTGGCGGCGTCTTCCTCCACCGAAAACCTCCAACCCGGAAAAGCGCCGCGGGTGGCGGTCATGAGGACGTTTTCCACGCCGGCCCGCACAAACCCGTGCTTGAACGCCAGGCGCATATTGCGGGTTTTGCGCATGTCGCCGGCGATGTAGCTGGTCCGAACCATCCGGTCATAGCCGGCCAGGCCGGAGGCGGACGCATCGCCGGTCTTCAGCGCCTCGAACGCGGCACGGGCCGCGTAGATGCCGGATTGCATGGCGTAGTGGATGCCCTTGAGCGAGGCCACGTCGACCAGGCCGGCGCAGTCCCCCGCCGTGATGACCCCGTCTCCCGACATCCGGTCCGGGAGGCTCCAGAAGCCGCCTTCCGGAATAGTCTTGGCGCCCCACTCCAACAGCTTCCCTCCCTCGAGAAATGGCCGGAAGAAGGGATGCAGCTTCATCCGCTGCAGCAGCTCGTGTACGTCAAAGGAGGCGTCGTGGGCGTCGAGCCCGGTCACGATGCCGAGCGCCACCTGGGTCGGGCCCATCGGGTACATGAACGTGCCGCCGAAGACATTGAGCGGCACCGGCCAGCCGAGGGTGTGCACCACTCGGTCGAGCGGCCGCTTCACTTCCCAGACTTCCTTGACCCCCAGCGCGTAAATCTGCGGATTCGGGCTGCTCACGCCCTGCCACTGCCGCCATGCCTGGGAGAGCGCGCCGCGAGTGCCCTCGCTCAGAACGGTCACCTTCGCGGTGAGATCCGTACCATCCTGGAAGTCTGGCCCCGGCGTGCCATCCCGGTTGAGCCCGGTGGGAGTGGTCCGGACTCCGCGGACGCGCGATCCATTCACCAGGAGACCGTCCGCAGGAAACCCGGCAAAGAGGTTCACGCCGGCCTCCTCGGCCCGCTCCCCGAGCCATCTCACGATCTCGGAGAGCGAGGCGGCGTAGTTGCCGTGGTTCCGCATCGTGGGCGGGGTGGGAATCCGGAACCCCCCGGTACGGGTCATGAAGCGGACTTCTTCCTTGTCGATGCGCTGCCGGAACGGGAGCGACGAGTCGGGAAGGTCGGGGAAGAGCTCATGGAAGGCGCGCGGGTTCACAACGGCGCCGGAGAGACTGTGCTCGCCCAGGGCGCCGGCCTTTTCCAGAACGCCGATGTTCAACTCGCCCATGCCACTCGTCGACACCAGGCGGGCCAGCTCGATGGCGCCGGCCAGGCCGGCCGGTCCTGCCCCCACGAACAGCACGTCCATTTCGGTTGCGTCGGGCCGGAGTGCGTCCGGAAGGATCAGGCGCTCGAGGGGCAGGCCGGGCTGGTGGCGACTGGGAACGATCAACCCCAAGGATGAGGATCCGGGAGGATGGGGGAGGCTTGCCGCATGCCGAAATATAGGCGACGGCGCCCCGGGTAGCTTGCCTCGGCTATGTTGCCGGGGAACGGGGGGGGACCGAACAGATGCTCTTCTGGAGCGTAGCTGCGGCGGTGGTCGTCACGATCATCATCATGAACATTGTGCTCACCGGTGAGCGGAAGGTTGAAAAGCCCATCCCCCGGATGTACGGCGTTGCCGATCCTCAGTTCTCCCGTTCGATGGGATCGCTGCTGGGCCCGGCCCTCCTGCCGGGGAACCGGACGGCCGCGCTGCTCAACGGCGATCAGATCTTTCCGGCGATGTTGTCCGCCATCCGGGACGCTCGTGAATCGATCACCTTCGAGACCTACATCTATTGGTCGGGCGAGATCGGGAACCAGTTCACCGCGGCGCTGACCGAGCGGGCCCGGGCCGGCGTGAAGGTGCACCTTCTCCTCGATTGGGTCGGCTCCGGCAAGATCGATTCGGACGACCTCACCACCATGACGGACGCCGGCGTCGAGGTGGAACGTTACCACCCACTCCGCTGGTACAACCTGACCCGCATGAACAACCGGACCCACCGGAAGCTCCTGGTCGTGGACGGGAAGGTGGGTTTTACCGGGGGAGTCGGAATCGCCGACAAGTGGCAGGGGAGGGCCCAGGATCCCGACCACTGGCGCGATTCCCACTTTCAGGTCGCGGGGCCGGTGGTGGCGCAGATGCAGGCGGCATTCATGGACAACTGGCTCAAGGCCAGGGCCGAGGTATTGCACGGTGACCGATACTTCCCGCCGCTCGAGCCCGCGGGGGCCCAGTGGGCCCAGACCTTCACCAGCTCGCCGGGAGGCGGCAGCGAGAGCGTCCGCCTGATGTACCTGTTGTCCATCGCCGCCGCGGATGAGTACATCCTCATCGCGAATGCCTATTTCGTCCCCGACAACCTCGCGATAGACACGCTGGTGGCCGCCCGCCGGCGCGGCGTGGAAATCGATGTCATTGTCCCCGGAGCATACAACGACGTCGTCCTCACCCGCTGGGCCTCACGAGCCCGCTGGGGGCCGCTGCTCGAGGCGGGAGTGCGCATTCACGAGTACCACCCGACCATGTACCATTGCAAGGTGATGGCGGTCGATGACCTCTGGGTGTCGGTGGGATCGACGAATTTCGACAACCGCTCCTTCCGGCTGAACGACGAGGCCAACCTCAACGTCTACGACCGCGAATTTGCCACGCGGCAGGCGCGAATCACCCGAGACGACCTGGCCGTTTCCCGCATGATGACCCTGGAGCAGTGGCGCCGGCGACCAACCCGCGAGCGGGTGACCGACTGGTTGGCAGGGCTGCTGCGCTCCCAGCTCTAGCTGACCACTACGGGTTAGGGGTTAGGGAGGCTGGCCTCGATGTCGATGGTGATCCGCACGTCATCCCCGACAAGCCTGGTCCCTCAATCAGCGGATTGCGCACCCCCAGCCGCGGGATCGTCGCCCGGGGTGGGCGTGGGGGCGGGCGTCAGAACGCGGAGTGCGGCGGGCCGAATCCGGTACTCGAGCGGCGTCTCGAGAGTGACGACCTCGCCATCCAGCGCGACGGATGTCCGGGAGCCGCGCATCGAGATTGTCGCCTCCGATACGAGGGTGACATCGAGCTCCCCGGAACGAAACGCGCGCCCGGTGAACATCCGCCACGCCAGGCGCATCAGCCGCGGCCTGCCGCCGCCCCGCACCACGTAAATCGCGAGTGTAGCGCCGGTCACCGTGGCCCGGGTTCCAGCCTCAAGGCCGGACATCTCGTACTCGTTGTTCCCGATGAACACGATGGGGGTACGGGTCACCAGCCGTTCCCCCTCTGCCTCGATACTCACGGAGATTTTTGGATTCCGCTCCATGGTCTTGAGCAGCGCCCAGAATGCAACGATCCACTTGCGCCAGCCCCGCGCCGGATGCGCCGCGCGCAGCCGCACCATTCTGGGATAGAGACCCAGGCTGGAATTATTGAGGAAGAACTTTCCGTTCACCTCGCCAACGTCCACCGCCTTGGTGAAGCCCGCCAGCAGCACTGCTGCAGCCTCGTCGAGGCCGAGCGGAATGCCGAGATCCTTGGCGAAGTGATTGAGGGTGCCGAGGGGAAGCACCCCGAGTGGTATGCCGGTGTCCACCAGCGCGGAGGCGATGGTGTTGATGGTGCCGTCGCCACCGCCACCGACCAGGGCCGCGGCGGCACCGGCAATCGCCGCATCGATTCCCTTCTGGAGCGCTTCGCCGTTGCGGGCCAGCGTGATTTGCACGGGCCGGCCGGCAGCGGCGAACAGCGCCTCGAGCCGCTCGCCGGCCTTTTCTGCGTTCCCGTCACCCGAGGCGGCGTTGAGTACGATCGCGACCGGGTTCAGGGTTACTGGTGCTCCGACCGGGCCCGCTTGACCGCTTCGATGAGCCGCGGCACGACCTCGAACAAGTCGCCCACGATGCCGTAGTCGGCCACCTTGAAGATCGGGGCGTCCTTGTCGCGGTTGATGGCGACGATCACCTTGGCAGTGCGCATGCCGGCCAGGTGCTGGATTGCCCCGGAAATCCCCACCGCCACATAGAGTGCCGGGCTCACCATCCGCCCGGTTTGTCCGATCTGGTCTGCAGACGGGCGCCAGCCATCGTCGGTGACGGCCCGGGTGGCGCCGACCGCCGCATTGCCGAATGCCGCGGCGAGCTCCTCGACCAGCTTGAAGTTTGCCGCCTCCTTGAGTCCACGCCCTCCGCTCACGATCACTGGCGCCTCGCCCAGATCGAGCTTGGCCGCGCCGCGCTGCTCCACCCCGGTCACCACCACGCGGGCGGATGCGGGGGCGATGGCCGGAGCAGCGGATTCGATTTGCGGGGTCCGGGCGGCCTCGACCGGGGTGATGGCGCCGGGCCGGAGAGAGACGAGTGCGGGACTGCCGGTGAGCTTGAGCGTGGCGATTGCCTTGCCGATGTAGGCGGGGTGCCTGGCAATCAGCGCATCCTTTGTCAGCTCGAAGCCGGTGACGTCGCTCGCCAGGCTCACGCCCAGGCGGACGGCTACCCGGGGCGCCAGATCGCGGCCCTCGGCCGACGCGGCGAAGACCGCCGCCCGGCAGCCGGCTGCTTTGATCTGTTCCGCCGCCGTCGCGGCGAATACCTCGGGGCTGTAGCGGCCGAGCTCCGGGTGCTCGACGCAAATCACCACATCGGCGCCATGGCGGCCCAGCTCGGCGGCCCTGGCCTGAATGCCCGGCGCACCGATGGCCAGCGCCGTGACCTTCCCGCCCCCGGAAGAGTCGGCTGCGCGGCGGGCGGCGGTCACCGCCTCGAAGGCCACTCTGCGGGGCACACCGGCGCGGAATTCGGCGAAGGCAAAGGTGTCGGCCATCAGAGCACCTTGGCTTCTTCGTGGAGCAGCCGGACCAGCTCGGCCACGGCGTCGGGGCCTTCACCGACGATGCGCCCCGCGGCGCGCTCGGGCGGCAGCTCGAGCTTCTCGATGGTGAGCGCTACGGGCCCGAGCGAGGCCCGCTTCGACTCGATCGGCTTTTTCTTGGCGGCCATGATCCCCTTGAGAGAAGGGAGCCGCGGCCGGGCGATGCCCTCGTCGATGGTGAGCACGGCGGGCAGCGGAAAGGTGACCGTTTCGGTGGCGCCTTCGAGCTCACGGCGAGCGGTGCCTTGCCCCCCGGTGATCTCGAGGTGCGAGATGGCGGTGACACAGGGAAGTCCGAGCAGCTCGGCGGTCATCGGTCCGACGGTGCCGTTCCCGCTGTCGGTGGCCATCCGGCCGAAGAGAATGAGGTCGAAGCCCTGGTCCTTGAGGGCGGTGGCGAGCGCGTGGGCGATGGCCAAACCGTCGAACGGTACCGGATCGGCCGCGAGATGGATCCCGCGATCGGCGCCGATGCTGAGCGCCTTGCGGAGGACTTCCGGGACCGCGTCGGAGCCCAGTCCCACCACGACGACCTCCCCCGGACCATGCTTCTCATTCAACTGCAGGGCAACC